>JAQGLW010000102.1 GCA_028292665.1 Herminiimonas sp. | reverse complement strand
ACAAGCGCCCCGACCGCACCGTGACCGTGTACGCCCAGCGCGCGCGGGAAGCGTATCCTGACGTGCCGGTAATCATCGGCAGCATCGAAGCCTCGCTGCGCCGCATCGCCCATTACGATTACTGGTCGGACAAGGTGCGCCGCTCGGTGCTGCCCGATTCGAAGGCCGACATGCTGCTGTTCGGTAACGCCGAACGGGCGCTGGTCGACCTTACCCACCGCCTGGCCGCCGGCGAAAACATCAAGGACATCCGCGACCTGCGCGGCACCGCCTTCATGGCGCCGGCCGGCTGGCTGCCCGCCGACGACTGGTCGGTTGCCAACTCGACCCGGGTCGATGTGCCGGGCAAGGTCGACGCGCATCCCGATCCGTACGCGATGGCCCAGGAAGACAAGAGCGCCTGCGCGACCGACAATGCGGCGACGGCACCCGAAGTGGTCAAGCCGATCCGCATCATGTCGCGCGAAGAGCGGCTGGCGCTGGCGAAGGAAAAGCACGACAAGACCGTGGTCCGCCTGCCGGCCTACGATGTGGTCAAGGACGATCCCGTCATGTACGCGCACGCCTCGCGCGTGTTCCACCTCGAATCGAATCCAGGCAATGCGCGCGCGATGGTGCAGGCGCATGGCGAGCGCGACGTCTGGCTGAATCCGCCGCCGCTGCCGCTGGCGATGGACGAAATGGACGGCGTGTACGACATGAACTACGCGCGCGCGCCGCACCCGAGCTATGGCAAGGCCAGGATCCCGGCCTGGGACATGATCCGCTTCTCGGTCAACATCATGCGAGGCTGCTTCGGCGGCTGCACCTTCTGCTCGATCACCGAGCATGAGGGCCGCATCATCCAGAGCCGCTCCGAGCCGTCGATCCTGCGTGAGATCGAGCTGATCCGCGACAAGACCAAAGGCTTTACCGGAACCATCTCCGATCTGGGCGGCCCCACCGCCAACATGTACCGGCTGGCGTGCAAGGACAAGAAGATCGAAGAATCGTGCCGCCGCCTGTCGTGCGTCTATCCGACCATCTGCTCCAACCTCGGCACCGATCACAGCAAGCTGATTCAGCTGTACCGCAAGGCGCGCGCCATTCCCGGCATCAAGAAAATTCTGGTCAGTTCGGGACTGCGCTACGACCTCGCGGTGCGTTCCCCGGAGTATGTGAAGGAGCTCGTCACGCATCACGTCGGCGGCCTGTTGAAAATCGCGCCCGAGCATTCCGAAGAAGGACCGCTGTCGAAAATGATGAAACCCGGCATGGGCGCATACGACAAGTTCAAGGAACTGTTCGACAAGTACTCGAAAGAAGCCGGCAAGGAGCAATACCTGATTCCGTACTTCATCGCCGCCCATCCCGGCACCACCGATGAAGACATGCTGAATCTTGCGCTATGGCTGAAGAAAAACAATTTCCGTCTCGACCAGGTGCAGACCTTCATGCCGACGCCGATGGCGCTGGCGACCGCGATGTACCATACGCGCAAGAATCCGCTGCGCAAGGTGACCGCCGATTCGGAAGCGGTCGAGACGGTCCGGACCGGAAAAATCCGCCGCCTGCACAAGGCTTTCCTGCGCTACCACGATCCGGCCAACTGGGAAATATTGCGCGAGGGGCTGCAACGAATGGGCCGCTCCGATCTGATCGGCAGCGGCGAGCGTCACCTGGTGCCGCGGCATTCAGCCCCGACCCCGGCCCTGGCGGCGGTCGAACGGCGCAAGGAAACGCCGGGGCCGGACAGGCTTGCCCAAAAATTCGGGCAAAACAAGCCGCGTCCGGGCGGCGCAGTCGAACGCAGGCCGGCGGCCGCCCGCCCGGTGCGCAAGGGAGCTGCGTCCGGACCGAGGACCGGACGGAAATAACGCTCCGCCATCTTCACAAACGGTCTTTCATGTAGCTTGGCGCGATGCCTTCAATGTTGTAGTCGTTGCCGGGATAGCTGCGGTTGTGCGTGTTCGCAATCCGCTTCGGATGCCGCTCGATGTTGATTACGCGCTTGACGCGTTTGCGCAGCGCCAGCGCCGCGGCTATCATTCCGCAAAACCATGCGGGCGGTTTGCGATAGCCGAAGGCGCGCCGGAGTTTGTCGTCGATCAGCGCGCGCACGGCGGGCTCGACCAGGAGCTTGAACGGCTGCGGAAACCAGCCGGCGAAGACCGCCACTGTCGCATCGGCGACATTCCGGTTGCTGTCCGCATACACCAGGTTTCCGGCTTCGTACGCGTCGGTCCATTGCCGGAATTCAGGCCAGGTCGCGGGAATATCCCGGATCTTCATGCGCTCGCCGACGGTACGGAAGAAGATGAACCATGCGTGTTGTTCGTGCGGCGTGAACGGCCGGTAGCCGTATCGTCCAACCCAGTTGATCGGATACGAGATGAACGTCGACAGCACGAACAGAAAATCGTCGTTCGGAATGCGGAAGTGGCCATGCACCGCGTTCATCCGCTCGATCGCATGACGGCCGTGTCCGCTGTCGTAGCCCTCTTCCAGAAAATGCGAAATCAGCAGGCGCGTGTCGTCGTAACGCTTCTGGCCGAAGCGGCGGAATTCGCCGGTGGCGTCCAGCAATTTCGACACCGTGACGCTGCCGTAGGTATGGAATAGCGCCAGTTCGAGGCAACGCGTGATGTCGAACGGGAATTCATAACATGCCAGCAGGTGCACGATGCGTTGACAATCGCGTTCGGCATCAAGCGAAGCGATTTCAGCCCGTATCGCCCGATTGCGCAATATTCCCCAGTGTTTGCGATAGATGGCGGGATAGGAAACTGTCATGTGCATTACCTCGCTGTTTTCTGCCGGACCGGTCAAACAATGTTTGAAGTTTCATCACTGCGAATAGCCGACTAGTCTGTATCAAAAAGTAAAAGAATGGGAAACCGGCGAAAACTGGATTAAACTTGAAACACGAATCAAGTTGATTGTTGCAGCCGTCTGTCCGGTTCAGGGTTTCGAACGCTTTCGGCAGCAAGGAGATTGTCATGAAACGAAACAAGTCGGTGCTGGTGTGTATTTTACTGCTCGCGCTGGTCGCCAGCAGCGCGGCGTCGGCACATGGTTTTCGCGGCTCTTTCCGCCACAGCCATGCGCGCGTCGGCGTCTTCGTCGGCGTCCCGCTGGCCGGAGCTTACTATTATGGACCCCGCTATTACTATCCTCCGCCGTACTATTATTACCCGAGCGCGCCGATAGCCCTCGCGCCTGCTTCGCCGCCGGTATACGTTGAACAGGCAGACCAGCAGACGTCCGCTCAGTTGCCCGCCAATTATTGGTACTACTGCAATAATCCGCAGGGTTATTATCCGACTGTGAAAGAATGTCCGGCAGGCTGGCAAAGAGTCGCTCCGCAACCGCCGTCCCATCCCTGATCGCCTATCCATATTTGATTTATTTATCTCCGCCATGTCGAAAACATTAAAAATATCTCCCCTGCTTGCCATGCTTTTGCTGGGTGCATGCACCACGATGCCGAGCGGGCCGAGCACACTGGTGTTGCCGGGAACCGGCAAGAGTTTCGATCAATTCCGTGCCGATGATTTTGAATGCAGGCAATTTGCACAGGGACAGCTGGGCGGCGCGACAGCCAATAGCGTCGTTGAAGATAGCGGAGTGCGCAGCGCCGCACTCGGTACCTTGTTGGGAGCAGTGGCAGGCGCCGCAGCCAACGGCAGCCGCGGCGCAGGAGTCGGCGCTGGTGCCGGCCTGGCGCTGGGCGGCCTGGCCGGCACCAGCGCCGGCCAGGCGTCTGCATACGGTGTCCAACAGCGTTACGACTTCGGTTACCAGCAATGCATGTATGCGAAAGGCAATCGCGTTCCGGTTACCGCCAGCCGCTTCATGACCGAGTCGCGTCAATATCAGGGCCAGTCAGGCGCATATCAGTCAGGCGCATATAATTCGCCGCCACCGCCACCGCCGGGTACACCGCCCGGGCCGCCTCCGCGCTGAGACAGACTTGATCGGTCTTTACTGGACGTTGCAGCGGAACCCCGGTGTTTTGTCATTCATTGATGGTGGTGGTTCGGCCGACGTCGCACCCGGTTGCCGCTGCATCGATCGGAATGCAAACGGTCAGTGTGGTGCCTTGACCCGGCAGACTGTCAACCGTAAAATCTCCGCCCAGCGTACTGATGCGTTCCCCAATGCCGAGCAGACCGAATGAATTGGGTTTTCTGCGGCAACCGGGGAAAATGCCTACGCCGTTGTCCGCAATCTTCATCAGGAACCGCTCGCCTTCCCTGCGCAATTCGATATGAACCAGGCTTGCCTGCGCATGCCGGGCCACGTTGGTCAATGACTCCTGCATGATCCGGAACAATGCAGTGGCGCGCTGATCATCAAGCTCGTAGTCGGCTTTGTTATCATCGATCGCCATCTCGCAGGCAATACCGGTGCGCCGCTCGAATTCATTCACCTGCCATTCGATCGCCGCATGCAGACCCAGATCCAGAACGGACGGGCGCAAATTATTGATGATGGATCTTACCGCCTTGATCGACGTATCGATGTGGCTCAATGCGAATCGGACTTTTTCGTTGAGCAGCGGATGCGCATTGCCGGTACGGGCCTGCAGAATGGACACGTCGATCCGCAGCGCCATCAGATTCTGTCCCAGTTCATCGTGAATTTCACGGGCGATGCGCTTGCGCTCGTTTTCCTTGACCTGCTCCTGATAGGCCGCAAGCTGACGCAGCAGCTCCTGTGATTTTTGCAGTTCCTCCTCCGCCCGCTTGCGCTCCGCAATCTCATGTTCGAGCTGGTTGATCACGATCTGCAATTGATCCATGGTCTTGTGCGGTTCCCTGATCGCTCGTGAAATCAAGGGCCACAACAATACGGCAGCTATGACAGAGACCGATGCGGTGAGCGCTTTCATGGTCGCATCGAGCCAATAAGCAGGATGCCAGATACTCCAGGTCGATAGCAGATACGTTGTTCCGCAAGCAAATATGAATACCGAGAACAGCGCGATAATCCAGTTGGATCTGGCGTCATGGCGCTTGCGGGCAAAGTAGGCGAGCGCCAGCGAAACAGAATAATAGGACAGGCCGATCAGTATGTCAGAGACGGCATATATCCATAAATAGTAAACCGGCCACTGCGAACTATTGCCGTGAAGAAGGCTCTCGCTGCTGATCCAATGGTTCAAAATATCAGTCACACTTTGCACTCCTTGGCATCTCGTCCGAACAGCATAAGCGCCATGCACACATGCCCGATTTCAAATGGAGAATTTAACGATGCAGTCTGAAAACGGCTTCCAATCCTGATGAAGAACATCCAGCGCACAAATCAAGCAGCCAATGCCCGACGCTGTCGCTGTCACCGTCGCAATCCGCTCATCGCAAAACGGGCCGGCGTGACCACTAGTGAACGTCGGCCGGCACATCCATCCGTTTCAGATTCATGCACTTGTGCCGACGCGGGTCTGAGACCGTTATGCACTATTTCAGGAACAGGGCTGAAAGCAGCCGGCCGAATTCCGGTTGCAGCCAATATGGGTAAGCAGTTATCAATTTAACCACAATTATATGCATCTTACACCCAACATCCGATGCGAGTTATGCGCTGCTCCGGCATCCGATTACTTTGATGCGCAGAGGAAATAACATGGCTGTCGACGATATCGCGCAGACGGCATGTTCAACCCCGCCGGCCGATGGAACCGCCGGACGTACGCAGCAGCAGAGACAGCGCATTGGATGCGGCGGCCCCGCTTGCCGTGTTATCGAATATGCACCAGACACGCCGGCCAAGACTTACATGATGCGCAATCTCTGCTGAAAGTGTTTGCAGGTATGGGTCCGAATAGGACGAATGGTAGACCACCGGCGAACCGTGCAGCCTGATGTAAACCGTTTCATGGTGAAGGGCCGGATCGGGGTTTTCGACAGCCGGAGGATCGGCCAATACGCGCGCGATTCCCAAGCTTGCGAACATGTCCGTGGCGGCAGCGGCAAACCATGTAACGTGCCGCGGTTCGCATACGATATCGGCGGTTGCCAGCGAACGAAGCTTTTCAAAAAAGCGCGGCGCTGCGAGCGGATCGAATTTCAAGCTCGGCGGCAGCTGCACCAGCAGGCAGCCAAGTTTCTTCTCCAGGTGGCCCGCACTTCCAAGGAAAAGATGCAGTTCGTCGTCGATATCGTGAAGCCGGCGATGGTGCGTTATCGTACGCGGCATTTTCACTGAAAAGCGGAATGCGTCCGGCACGCTGTCGCGCCAGCGGGCATAGGTGACGGCGCGATGCGGCCGATAAAAGGAAGAGTTGATTTCCACCGCAGGAAAAACGGCTGCATAGCGTTCGAGATGCGTACCCTGTTTCGGAAAATTCCGCTTCTCGGAACCCGGCAGGCTCCAGCCCGCACAGCCTATTAAAATCCGCGCGCCATTACGCTCGCCGGCATCTGCCGTGAAATTCAGGGTTGCTTGTTTTTCGAGCATGAATAATCGCTGCGATCAGGATAGCCGATCCAATATTCCACTGCGATGCAGACCGAAACATGCCGACAATGCAGACTGAAGCTATCGCATGGCGCTGCCGTCGATTGTCCCAGCCTGTTGGATACCGCGCGGCCGATTGCGTTTAATCAAAATGGAAAAATTCCTGTTTTCCTACACTACTATCAGTAAATGTCCGATAGGAAACAAATTATCGGACTGCTAATCTCACCTCATGCTTCCGATATTTTGAAAACAAATCCAGTAAATGATCAATCAGCAGGGATCGATTTTTCAGCCGCATTGGCGGGACTTTGCGATTCTGCTTTTAAAGGAGAACACCATGGGTAAATATCTTATAGGATGGATTCTTGGCGTGCCTGCGATCGTATTGCTTCTTGTTTATTTCTTTTTTCATTGAGCCGGCCGTTACGGGCCTTCTCTCCTTGGAACATCCATGACCAATGCAGGAATCGCCCGGCAACCAATCGGCAAGCCGTCCATCCGTGCCGGCTTGCCGAACGGGCGACTGCCGCGAGGCTCGCAATCCTTGTAATCACTGCGACGTTACAGGCGCTCTTCTCCTGTGTGCATCCATCGATTACCGGTTGATCGACATGTCGCCTCGTTCTTTTCCATATCGGTGGTTTGACTTGGCCGATGCATCTTTTACTGCTGCCGGCACAGTACGAGATATGTCTTATCCAGAGTAAGAGATCCATTGTGCATATACACGCAACTTCAGAGACGCGACGCGATTCGAGGATGTCCTCGGCGCTGGGCCTTTTTGAAGCATTGTCCGATGCCGTCATCGTCTGCAACCATAAAGGCCGGATTGTCGATCTCAATCCGGCGGCGGAAATTTTCTTTGGTTATCCTCTGCATGAAGTCGAAGGCAAGCCGCTGACGATATTGTTCACCATGACCGGCCTGGATGAATTGCAGGCCGAAGCGCGCCCGACGCTGGAGCGCAAAGGACGCTGGCAGGGTGAAGCCACGGTTCAGATCAAGAGCGGCGGCAGGCGCATCGTGAATGCCTTGGTGGTAACCGTGGCGCCTGACCAGGAAGGCGCGCCGCCGACAAGCATCATCATCAGCCGGGACATTACCGCGCAAAAGCGAACGGAACAAAGCGCCAAAGAGAGCGAAACGCGCTTTCGCCGCATGGCCGACGCGGCGCCGGTGCTGATCTGGCAATCCGACACCGGCGGCCTGTGTGATTATTTCAATCGTCCATGGCTCGACTTCACCGGGCGCTCACTGAAGCAGGAACTGGGCAATGGATGGATCGACAGCGTGCATCCGGAAGATGCCGAACGCTGCCTGCATGTTTACAGGCAGGCTTTCGCGCTACGCGAATCATTCCAGGCAATTTATCGCCTCAAGCATCGCGACGGTTCGTATCGCTGGTTACTGAACAACGGTACGCCGCGCTATGCGCCGAGCGGGAATTTTGAAGGCTATATCGGCACCTGCATCGACATCAACGAGTACAAGGAACTCGAAGAAACACTTCGCACGCGCACCGAAGAACTGATCCTTGCAGGACAGCGCAAGGATGAATTTCTGGCGATGCTTTCGCATGAGTTGCGCAATCCGCTGGCGCCGATTACCAGTTCGCTTGCCGTCATGCGCACCTTCGACATCGCCGATCCGCTGATAGCCAGAAGCCGGTCGATCATTGAACGTCAGGTCGATCATATGCGCGAGCTGGTCAACGATCTGCTGGACGTGGCGCGCGTTACCAACGGCAAAATCATCGTCAGCAAGGAAACCGTTTCTCTTGACGCCGTTATCGAGCGGGCAGTGGAAATCAGTCATCCCAGAATCGCAATGTCTTCGCATACGCTGCAGATATCGAAACCGCCGCATCCTGTTTATATCAATGGCGATCTGATGCGATTGGCGCAGGCGCTTTCCAATATCCTGAGCAATGCCGCAAAGTTCACCCCGGAATCGGGACTTATCACGATTGCCGCGGGCCGAAAAGGAGCGGAGGCCTTCGTGACGGTGCGCGATAACGGCCTCGGCATCAACAAGGATTTTCAGCCGCGCCTGTTTGAACTTTTCGCACAAGCCGACGAATCGCTGGCGCGTACGCAAAGCGGCCTGGGAATCGGCCTGGCGATCGCGCATGAGATCGTCTCCCTGCACGATGGCACGATCGAGGCGCATAGCGAAGGCATTGGCCGCGGCAGCGAATTCACCTTTTATCTGCCTGTAATATCGCCGGCCTTGCCGGATCCGATAATGGAATCGCCCGGTTCGGCGGCATTCAGTAAAAATCGGGATTTCCGTATCCTCCTGATCGACGATAACCAGGACGCCAACGAATCGATGGAATCGCTTTTGAAACTGCTCCATTATGACGTGCGAACGGCAAGCGATGCCGAAACGGGACTCGATATCGCAATCGAGTTCGAACCGCATCTGATCCTGTCGGACATCGGCTTGCCGGACATGGACGGATATCAACTGGCCCCGGCGTTGCGCAAGGCGGCAGGCAACAGAAAAATGATACTCGCGGCCGCGACGGGCTACGGGCTTGCGAGCGACCGCGTCCGTTCCCTGGCCGCCGGATTCGATTATCATCTGGTCAAGCCGCTTGACGCAGACGCGCTGCTCGATTTCGTCGCGCAGCAGGTCGCTTCCTATTAAGCGCTTGCGGGTCCGGCATCATCGGCGCACCGAACCATCCGATAAAAGCCCTCTTCCTCTTTTCCTACAACACAAAAAGCGACTGTCCTATATGGCAACCGCAGCGGCATTGATACGATGAGTTCCGTTGTTAAAAATTTGCAAATGTTGTGGTCTTGCCTATCGTGTCTTGCCAGGTTCATATATCAACATTACTAAATGCGGTCAACGCCGACGCCGATCGTTCTTGCCTTGCATGTCTTCCGGTACGACTCACGGCACATGTGGAAACCATGCTCTCTCAACCATAAAGGAAATCGACATGGCATCAATTGAAACTGAAACGTCTGATAACAAAAGACTGGTCACGGGTTTGTTCAAAGACAGGGATAGCGCCGAGCGTGCCTATCAATCCGTTTCGGACATGGGATATGACAACAAGGATGTGAATCTCGTGATGTCCGACGATACCCGCAAGCGGCATTTTTCGGACGGCAGCACCGCTCAAACGGAACTGGGCAACAAGGCTGCCGAAGGCGCCGGCATCGGCGGCGCGATCGGTGGGACGCTGGGTGCAATCGCAGCCGCTGTGGCCGCGGTAGGAACCTCAATCGCACTGCCGGGATTCGGGCTTGTCATTGCCGGCCCGCTGGCCGCGGCAATTGCCGGCGCAGGCGCCGGCGGCGTGACGGGCGGCCTGGTCGGAGCACTCATCGGCTGGGGCATTCCGGAAGAGCGGGTCAAGCAATATGAAGAAGGCATCAAGAATGGCGGCATACTGATGGGCGTACGCCCGCGTTCGGATGAGGATGCCGAGCGTTTCGAGCGCGAGTGGACCAGCCATCAGGGCGAACACGTTTATCGCTAACGTCGGACGCTGTTTTTGCATGCAGGCCACGGCACGCGGGCAGCAAAAAGCCGACTTTCGACAGTCGGCTTTTTCATTGGCTTGCGTGAATTTCTGGTGGGAAGTGCTGGCTTCGAACCAGCGACCTATCGCGTGTGAGGCGATCGCTCTACCCCTGAGCTAACCTCCCGAAAGGGACCAAATTATCTCACAAATGGTGCAACGGTTCAATTTGAAACCGCTGCCCGCCACAGGCAACTGCCTTTGACTTCCTTGTCCAGGCTTTTCATCACCGTTTCATGCTCGGCAAGTTCATCCGCCGTCGCCTGCTGCACGATGATGTCGGCGATTGGTGCGGCAAGTCCGCTGTCGCCGTTGTCCGATGCCGATTCTTCGATGGTGAGATCGATGGTCAGGCTGTTCTGGCCGCGCGTCATCGCCAGATATACTTCGGCCAGCAATTCGGCATCAAGCAGTGCGCCGTGCAATGCGCGATGCGCATTCGATACGCCGTAACGGTCGCATAATGCATCGAGCGAATTGCGTTTGCCCGGATGCATTTCCTTGGCTTGCACCAGTGTGTCGGTGATCCTGGCGACGTGCTCCGCAAAACGCGGGACATTGACCCGGGCGAATTCGGCGTCCAGAAATCCCACGTCGAACGGTGCGTTGTGAATGATGATTTCCGCGCCGCTGATGTAATCGCGCAACTCGTCGGCGATTTCGGCAAATTTCGGTTTGTCGGCGAGAAATTCGGTGGTCAGGCCGTGTACCGCCAGCGCGCCTTCTTCCGAGTCGCGCTCCGGATTGATATAACTATGGAAGTTGTTTCCGGTGAGCTGGCGATTGACCAGTTCGACGCAACCGATTTCAATGATGCGATCGCCGGAACGCGGATTGAGGCCGGTGGTTTCAGTATCGAGAACAATTTGCCGCATGATGTTTGAAGAGCCTTGAAATTTTCGTTCCGGATTTTAATATGATTTGAATGCCTGTTGCGAGCCGAGGATTGCAGCCGATTCAGATCACCGACTCAACGCCGAGATTGGCCAATGCATCGGCCCGCTCATTGCCTTCGTGGCCGGCATGACCTTTGACCCAGCGCCACTGGATCCGATGTTTGGCCTGGGCCGCATCCAGCGCCTGCCATAAGTCGACATTCTTGACCGGGGACTTTGCCGCGGTCTTCCAGCCGCGCGCCTTCCAGCCGTGAATCCACTCGCTGATGCCTTTTTGCACATACTGGCTATCGGTATGCACGATCACTTCGCATGGCCGCTTCAGCGCAGAAAGCGCTTCGATGACCGCCTTCAATTCCATGCGGTTGTTGGTGGTATCGAGTTCGCCGCCGAACAACTCTTTTTCATTGCCGCCTGCAACCAGCCATGCGCCCCATCCGCCGGGGCCGGGATTGCCCTTGCAGGCGCCGTCGGTAAATATCTCAACTTTTTCCATGCTTGTTTGTATATTCATTCACTTTATTTGTGACAGGCACACCGTGCGGTGCTTTCGCCTTATGTTTATTCCATGCCGGTCCGATCAGGCGCATGCCTTTGACCCGCTTGATAGCCTGCACTATATAGATTGCGCCGAGATAAGGCCACCAGCGGTCGCCCGCTTTTTCCATGAATGAAAACCGGTCCAGCCATTTATCGGTTGCGCATGGCGGCGCATAACAGCCGAAATTGCCGCGGTTGACTTCCATGTTGAGCAGCTTGAGCCAGTCCTTCAGCCGCGGCACGCTGATGAATTCGCCGTTCAGCGGCAGGAAATGGGCGCCGGTCAGGCGGCCCGCGGCCTGCCGCACGCCCCACAGGCTGGCCGGATTGAAACCGCAGACAATTACCTGCCCTTCCGGAATCAGCACGCGCTCGACTTCCCGCAATACCTGATGCGGCTCGGCCGCGAATTCCAGCACATGCGGCAGCAGCACCAAGTCCAGGCTCTGTGACGCAAACGGCAGTTCGGTGAAATCATGCACGACGACAATCGATTCTTCCTTCGTCTGCGGCAGATGGGTATCGGTCAGCCATTTGTTCGTCATCCGGTTGGCTTCCAGCCCGTTAATTTGGGGCAAGCCGATCTGCACTGCATTGAATCCGAAAATGTCGGCGGTCAAGATATTCAACCGCGACTGTTCCCATTCCCGCATATAGCTGCCTGCGGGACTCTCAAGCCAGGGGCCGAGCGCTATAATGGGTTTTTCGGATGACGGATGGTCCATGCGTATGTCGTTTACTAAACCGTTAAGTGTATTGGCTGTTCCGGCATTTGCCGACAACTATTTATGGCTTATCCATGACGGGGTCCATGCTGCGGTTGTCGATCCGGGCGATGCGGCGCCTGTCTTCGCGGCGCTGGATGAACACAAGCTGTCCCTGACTGCTATTCTACTGACACATCATCATGCTGACCATGTTGGCGGTGTGCCAAGTTTGCTGCGGCGCTTCAAGGTGCCCGTATTCGGTCCGCGTACCGAGGCCATTGCAGGCGTGACCCAGGCTCTGGCCGAAGGTGACCACGCAACCATTCCCGAATTGGGACTGACCTTGTCGGTACTCGATGTTCCCGGCCATACGCGCGGCCATATCGCTTATGTAGCAGCCCGACAAGGCTGGCTGTTTTGCGGCGATACGTTGTTTGCGGGAGGCTGCGGACGCCTGTTTGAAGGCACGCCGGCGCAAATGACCGGTTCGCTGGCCAAGCTTGCCGCTCTGCCGGAGTCGACCCAGGTCTATTGTGCGCATGAATACACGTTGTCCAACCTGCGCTTCGCGCGCGAGATCGAACCGGACAACGATGCACTGGCCGCCCGCATCCAATCCGAACAAATCAAGCGCGACCGCGGTCAACCGACCGTGCCATCGACGATTGCGTTGGAAAAGTCCACCAATCCGTTCCTTCGCTATAGCCAGGCAAACATCATCGATCGCCTGATAGCGGCCAATCGTCTTGCCGTACGGGAACCAATTGCCGCATTTGCTGCCATACGCGAGTGGAAAAATTCCTACCGGTAATATCTGCGTAGTTAATCAATACACAAGTTTGAGCTTTGTCATGAAAAAGTAATTTTTCTTGACGTAGTGAAAGAGCGTTACGTACACTCTTTCGCATAATCTTGTATCGCCGACTGGTCCATGGGTCGGTAACAGTAAAGTGAACCCATGCATCAGTTGAAAAAATACTATCCATTAGTTTGCGCGGCGCTTTTATCGATGGGTGTTCCCGTCGTTGCGCACGCAAACGATATCTCGATCTTCACTTACTCTCCCAATCAGAAATTCGACCCGGCCGATCCTTTGATGCAAGTGATCGGCATGGAGGAAGTGGATGTCTGGGGCCGTATCCGCAAAGGGTTTGCCATTCCGGATCTCGACAATCCGCTGGTAACCACCCAAACCACCTGGTACAGCTCGCGGCCGGATTATATCCAGCGCACCACGACCCGAGCGTCGCGCTATCTGTTCCACGTGGTGCAGGAGCTCGAGAAGCGCAACATGCCGACCGAACTGGCGCTGCTGCCTTTCATTGAATCGGCATTCAATCCGCAGGCATTTTCAACCGCCAAGGCGGCCGGCATGTGGCAATTCATTCCATCGACCGGACGCGATTTCAACCTCAAGCAAAGCACTTTCAAGGATGAACGGCGCGACGTGCTGGCGTCCACCGACGCCGCATTGACTTATCTGCAAAAATTGTATGGCATGTTCGGCGACTGGCAACTCGCGCTGGCTGCGTACAACTGGGGAGAAGGCTCGGTACAACGTGCGATCAACAAAGCCCGCGCGGCCGGCAGGCCTACCGATTTCAACAGCCTGTCAACCTACATGCCGCTGGAAACGCGCAATTACGTACCGAAGCTGCAGGCAGTCAAGAATATCATCGCAACGCCGGGCCAGTACGGCATTACCCTGCCCAAGATCGATAATCAGCCGTACTTCGTCACGATCGGCAAGACGCGCGACATCGACATCAAGGTCGCAGCCCAGCTGGCGGAATTATCGATCGACGAATTCAAGGCATTGAATCCGCAGTTCAATCGTCCGATCATTACCGGCAACGCCAACACGCAGATTCTGCTGCCGCAGAGCAATGCGGAAAAATTCAAGACGAACCTGGCGAAATGGGGCCATGCACTATCGTCGTGGACTTCGCACAAAGTGACCAACGCGCGCGAGCGGATCGAAACCATCGCCGCCAAATTCCGCACCACGCCTGAAGTGATCCGGGAAGTGAATCACATTCCGCCCAGAATGGTGTTGAAAGCGGGCTCCACCATCCTGGTGCCGAAAACCGAAGAATCGCACGAAGCGGATATCGCTCCGGAAGTGGCGGACAATGCAACGATGGCGATGGAACCGGATGCGCCGCCGACCAGGCGCATCTATGTGAAAGTCGGCAAGCGCGATACCCTCGCGTCCATCGCCAAACGCCATCGGGTCAGCGTCGCGCAGATCAAGGGCTGGAACCATCTAAGCCAGGACAGCGTCGCCAAGGGTCAAAGCCTGCAGCTGCAGGTGCCTAACCGGATGGCGGCCGGGAAAAAGAAAGGCGGCAAACAGCTTGCGCGCAACCGCCGCCAAACCAAAGTGGCCAAGGCGCCGGCCAAGACACGCACAGGTAAAACGGTCGTTGCTTCCGCGAAGCCGTCGCGCTGACTGAAGGTCGATGGCGGGTGCGACCCGCCCTGCCTCATCCTTCCACCGCTTCCACTGAATACGTCGACGCCGCCAGCAAGCGCCTGGTGTATGGCTGAGTCGGATTCGACAGCACCGATTCCGTCACACCGCTTTCGACCACCTTGCCATCCTTCATCACCATCACCCGATGCGCCATTGCGCGGATCACCGCGAGGTCGTGGCTGATGAAGACGTAAGCGATCCCGTGCTTGCGTTGCAGATCGGCCAGCAACGACAAGACCTGCTGCTGTACCGACACATCGAGCGACGAGGTCGGTTCGTCGAGCAGAATCAATGCGGGCTTCAATACCAGCGCCCGCGCAATCGCAATCCGCTGCCGCTGCCCGCCGGAAAATTCATGCGGATAGCGCGTCATCATGTCAGCCGATAAACCAACCTCTTTCAGCCCGTCGGCAACCGCCCGGCGCAGCCCGGCCTTTCCCAATTGCGGCTGATGCAATGCGAGGCCTTCGCCGACGATCTGCTCGACGGTACGGCGCGGCGAAAGGGATGCGAACGGGTCCTGGAACACCACCTGCATTTTCGCGCGCAACGGCCGGAGTTCGGCGCTGCTCATTGCGCTGACCGGGTGATGTTCGAATTCGATGCGGCCATCGACGCTGGCGGCCGACAATCGCAGCAACGCCATTCCCAGCGTCGATTTGCCCGATCCGGATTCGCCGACGATGCCGAGCGTTTCGCCCGGCTTGAGTTCCAGGTCGACGTCATCGACCGCAACGAACTGCCGCTTCCCGAACCATCCCTGCCTGATCGAAAAAGTGCAGCGCACGCGTTCGCCCTTGAGCAACGGCTCGCCGCCTTTCGGCACGGTATCGACAATCCGTTGCGGGTGGCTTGCGAGTAATTTGCGGGTATAGGGTTCGCGCGGTTGCGAAAACAATTCATCGGTGCCGGCGGTTTCAACCAGCAATCCTTTTTCCATGACGCCTACCCGATCGGCAAAATGCCGCACCAGGTTCAGGTCGTGCGTAATCATCAGCACCGCCATGTTTTCTTCGCGCTGCAGCTGATTGAGCAATTCCAGTATCTGCACCTGGATCGTCACATCGAGCGCGGTGGTCGGCTCATCGGCGATCAACAGCTTCGGCTTGCAAGCCAGCGCCATCGCGATCATCGCGCGCTGGCGCTGGCCGCCGGACAACTGATGCGGATAAGCCAGCGCCCTGCGCGCCGGTTCCGGAATGCCGGTCTTGTCCAGCAATTGCACGGTGCGCTGCGCAGCGGCTTTCGCGCTCAATCCTTCATGCAGCATCAACACTTCGGCGATCTGGTTGCCGATCGTGAACAATGGATTCAACGCCGTCATCGGTTCCTGGAAAATCATCGCGACATCCTTGCCGCGTACCGCGCGCATCGCCGATTCCGGCTTTTGCAGAATGTCCTGGCCTTCGAACAGGATGCGGCCTTCGTAACGCGCATCATGATTGAGCCGCAGCACCGACAGCGCGGTGACCGTCTTGCCCGAGCCGGATTCGCCGACCAGGGCGAATTTTTCGCCCGGCGCAATCGAAAAACTGACGTCGTCGACCACCATCGATGCGCCGAACGCAATGCGCAGATTCTTCACGTCGAGCAGGTTCATGCTTTCCTCCGGACATCGAGCGCGTTCCGAAGGGCGTACCCCAAGGGCACTTCCACCGGAACGCTACCGGTTCGCAATCGGGATCCAACATTTACGTCTGATCGATTTATCACGCCTTCCTCCGGACATCGAGCGCGTTCCGAAGGGCGTCGCCGATGTTGGTCAGCAGCAGCAGCGTGATGGTCAGCACCGCGAAGGTCGACAACGCGATCCACCATGCGTCGAGATTATTCTTGCCTTGCGCCAGCAGCTCGCCAAGGCTGGCGGTCGAAGGCGGCACGCCGAGGCCCAGAAAATCGAGACTGGTCAGCGCCAGAATCGCAGCGCTCATCCGGAACGGCAAAAAAGTGACGACCGGCGTCATGCTGTTGGGCAGCACATGGCGCCAGATGATCTGGCCATTCGACAATCCGAGCGCACGCGCAGCCTGTACGTATTCGAGATTGCGGTTGCGCAGAAAATCGGCGCGCACATAATCGGACAAACCCATCCAGCCGAACAGCGACAATAAAATCAGCAGCAGGCCGATGCTCGGATCGAATATCGACGTGAAAATAATCAACAGATACAGCTCCGGCATCGAACCCCATATTTCGATGAAACGCTGGAAAAACAGATCGGTCCTGCCCGCAAAGTAACCCTGCACCGCACCGGTCAGCAAGCCGAGCAGGACACCGGTAATCGTCAATGCCAGACCGAACAGGATCGATACCCGGAATCCGTACAGCAGCCGCGCGAACACGTCGCGGCCGCGATCGTCGGTGCCCAGCCAGTTGTCGGCGGAAGGCGGCGCCGGATTCGGCGATTTCGCGAAATAATTCAGCGTGTCGAAGCGATAATGGTTGAACGGATAAATCGCCCAGTTGCCGTTCGTCTTGAACTGGTCCTGGATGAACGGATCGAGATAATCGGCGGGCGAATCGAAATCGCCGCCGAATACTTTTTCCGAATAGTCTTTCGCAATCGGGAATACCAGTTCGCCGTTGTAGCGGGCGATCAGCGGCTTGTCGTTCGAGATCAATTCGGCAATCAGGCTGAGTCCGAACAGCACCGTGAAAATAATCAGGCTCCAGTAGCCGCGCCGGTTTTGCCTGAAGCGCAGCCAGACCCGGCGGCCCGGAGAAACGGATGCGGCGCTCATCGGCTCAGGCTTTCGAACTGCACGCGCGGATCGGCCCACACATAGCACAGATCGCCGAGCAATTTGACCACCAGTCCGATCAGCGTGAAAAGATAGAGCGTGCCCATCACCACCGGATAATCGCGCCGAACCACCGATTCGTACGACAGCAATCCCAGACCGTCGAGCGAAAACAGCGTCTCGATCAGCAGGCTGCCGGCGAAAAATGCACCGATGAATGCGGCCGGAAATCCGGTCACCAGCGGAATCAGCGCGTTGCGGAAGACGTGTTTATACAGCACCGCGTTTTCATTCAATCCTTTGGCACGCGCAGTCAATACGTATTGCTTGCGGATTTCTTCGAGAAAAGTGTTCTTGGTCAGCATCGTCATCACGGCAAACGATCCGGCCACCGACGCGGTCACCGGCAGCGTGATGTGCCACAGGTAATCCATGACCTTGCCGAACAGAGACAAGGTTTCCCAGTCGTCCGACGTCAGCCCGCGCAGCGGAAACCATTGCACGAAACTGCCGCCGCCGAACATCACCAGCAGGAATACGCCCAATACGAAACCGGGAATCGAATAACCGATCAATACCAGCGTGCTGGATGCGACATCGAAGCGGCTGCCTTCACGGATTGCCTTGCTGATGCCCAGCGGCACTGAAATGAAATAGGTAAGGAAAAACGTCCACAGGCCCAGGCTGATCGACACCGGAAGCTTGGATTTCACCAGGTTCCACACATCCTTGTGATGATAAAAGCTCTGCCCCAGGTCGAAGGTGGCGAATCCTTTCAACATTTGCCAGAAGCGCTCCGGAGCCGGCTTGTCGAAGCCGTACAGCGCCTGGATTTCCTTCACGCGCTCGGCATCGACGCCTTGCCGCCCGCGATATTGCGAAGCGCCGCCGCCGGACGCCTCGCCGCCGCCGGTCTGGCCTTTTTTCAATTCGATCAATGCCTGTTCGACCGGACCGCCGGGCACGAACTGAATCACCGCAAACGTGATGGCGATCACGCCCAGCAAGGTGGGCACCATCAACAATATCCGCTTCCCGATATAAGCCCATATATTCATGATCGGTCCCTCATCTCGCTTTCTCCTGCCACCAGCTCGAAATCACATACGGATCGGCCTGATAATACAACGGCGCCTTGGCCGGGATGCCGAAGCGGTTTCGATAAGCGACGCGGTGGGTCGATGAATACCAGTGCGTGACGACAATATATTTATGCAGCAATACGCGATCCAGCGCGCGCGCGGCAGCGACCAGTTCCTTGCGCGTGTCGGCGGCGACCAGCGCGCCGACCAGCCTGTCGACCGCGGGGTCCTTCAAGCCCCACGCATTGTTCGATCCTTTTTCATCGGCGGCCTTGGAACCGAACATGTCGAACATTTCGTTGCCGGGACTGGTGACATCCGGGAAACGGATGCTCGTCATGTCGAAATCGAACTCTTCCATCCGCTTTTGCACCAGCGCATAATCGGCCGTGCGCTGATTGACCTGGATGCCGAGCTTTTGCAGATTGCGTACATAGACGCTGATGACGCGCGACAGCGCCGACTGATCGTCGAGAATCTCGAAGGTGAACGGCTGGCCTTTTGCGTTGCGCAATGCGCCGTCGCGATAATCCCAGCCCGCTTCCCGGAACAAGGCTTTCGCCTGCAGCAGATTCGCACGCAGCGACATCGGCGGATCGGTGCGCGGCGGCGCCGGCGCCGGGCCGAACACCGCCGGATCGAGTCGACTGCGCATCGGTTCCAGCAATTTCAGTTCATCCTGCGACGGCATGCCGGTCGCGCCCAGTTCGCTGTTGTTGAAGAATGAATAGATGCGCTGGTACTGGCCGTAAAACAACTGCCGGTTCATCCATTCGAAATCCAGCGCCAGGCCGAGCGCCTTGCGTATCCGGATATCCTGGAACTGCGGCCGCCGCAAATTCATCACGAATCCCTGCATGCCGGCGCCATTCGAATGCGTCAGTTCACGCTTGACGATTTCGCCGCTCGCAAACTTCGGTCCGTTGTAACTGCGCGCCCAACTCTTCGCGCTGTATTCGACGACCACATCGAATTCACCGGCCTTGAAAGCTTCCAGCCGCGCGACGTCGTCCTTGTAAAAACGATAGGTGATGCGGCCGAAATTGAACATGCCCTTGCGCGAGGGAATGTCATTGCCCCAGTATTTCGGATCGCGCTTGTAGCTGATCGAGCGGCCGACGTCGTACCGGTCGATCAGATAGGGGCCGGTGGTAATCGGCGGTTCCAGCTGGATATTGTCGAAAGAGGTATTGGCGCCCCACTTGCGCGAGAACACCGGCACGCCGCCGACGATCAGCGGCAACTCCCGGTTCAGCGTCTTGAAATCGAAGCGCACGGTGCGGTCGTTCAATATCACGCACTGCTTGACCTCGGCGAAGATCGATTTGAATTGCGGCGCGCCTTTGGCCACCAGTGTGTCGAACGAATGCTTGACGTCGGCGGCAAGAACCGGATCGCCGTTATTGAACCGGGCTTTCGGGTTGAGCCGGAACGTGATCGACATCCGGTCCGGCGCCAGTTGCATGTCCTCGGCCAGCAGGCCGTACATGCTCGCCGTCTCGTCCGACGATCCGGCCGTCAGCGTCTCGAACATCAGGTTCGACATGCCTGCCGCCGCGACGCCCTTCAGCGAGAACGGATTGAATTTATCGAAGCTGGTGCGGCGGTCCGGATTGGCGAGAAACAACTCTCCTCCCTTGGGCGCTTCCGGATTGACATAATCGAAATGGGTGAAGCCGGCAGGATATTTCGGCGTGTCGTACAACGCAAAAGCATGCGCTGCAAAAGCGCTGCTGCCATATCCGGCGCAGCCGATCAGAAGGAAGGAAAAAAGAAGTTTAATCATTGGCTTGTCTGCTCGTACCGATCATGCTGCACAGCATGGGCGCTTTGCGGGTTTGGGCTATTTTACAGAAAGGACTCTTGTGTTGGCGCGAAGATTTATACTTCACGCATATCCGTTTTATAAGAGCGTTTGACAAAATGCCGATGGCAAGGCGACGCAACACCGCAAGCGGCATTTTGTCAGACGCTCCAAACGACAAATCATCTGAAAAGTTGCCCTTGCGGCAGGTACCCCCTACAATCTTGCCAAGTTCGAGTGGAAGTACGCAACCGTTCACACGGAATAAACCCTTTCCATCGGCATTCATCCGGCATGCGGCCTCTTTCAAGGCGGCGAATCGCTGAATCCGGCGGGACTAATTGGAGTCATTCATGGCATTTCTGCAAGGCAAAAAAATCCTGATCACCGGTGTGCTGTCGAACCGGTCCATCGCTTACGGCATCGCACAAGCTTGCAAGCGCGAAGGCGCGGAACTGGCGTTCACCTATGTCGGCGAGCGCTTCAAGGATCGCATCACCGATTTTGCCGGGGAATTCGGCAGCAGCCTGATCTTCGATTGCGATGTCGGCAGCGACGAGCAAATCAGCGCACTGTTCGCCGATCTCGGCAAATCATGGGACCATCTGGACGGACTGGTTCATGCAATCGGTTTCGCACCGCGCGAAGCGATTGCCGGCGACTTCCTCGATGGCCTGTCGCGCGAAGGCTTCAGGATTGCGCATGATATTTCCGCGTACAGCTTCCCCGCAATGGCTAAAGCCGCACTGCCGATGCTGCGTCCCAACTCGGCTTTGCTGACACTGACTTACCTGGGCGCGTTGCGTGCGCTGCCCAACTACAACACGATGGGGCTGGCAAAGGCATCGCTCGAAGCCAGTGTGCGTTATCTGGCCGAATCGCTCGGTTCGAAAGGCGTGCGCGTCAACGGCATTTCCGCCGGCCCGATCAAAACGCTGGCCGCCAGCGGCATCAAGGATTTCGGCAAAATCCTGAACTTTGTAAAAACCCACGCGCCGCTGCGCCGCAATGTGACGCTCGAAGATGTCGGCAATGCCGCCGCGTTCCTGCTGTCCGATCTGGCGGGCGGCATTACCGGCGAGATCACTTATGTCGACGGCGGCTTTTCCCATGTCGTCGGCGGCATTGCCGAATAGCCACGATTGTTCCGGATCCCGATGGAATATGATTAGCATCGCCGGCATGGGCGCAATGCGCTCATGCTGCTTTGCGAAAATAATCGACATGCGCATCATTTCTCTGTAGAATATCGATTGTGCGTTGCATCATGCATCGTACTTTGCAGCATCGCGAACCCTTTGCATTAACGATAAAGCCCTCCCGCCTCCTGGTGTTGATTTTTGAACACCGTCCCGGCGCAAAGCTTTTGTGCCGAAATCTCTCTGAGTTTTCTTAGCTGTTTCGTTGGTTGGCGTTGCATTTTTGCGCTCTCGCACTACATCTTCAACGATGTCGTGTTGCGCTGATTTTACGAAAGAAAATAATGACTTTTGAAGCACTAGGCCTCCACACGTCCGTTCTTAAAGCACTTACCGAAGCCGGCTATACCAAACCGACCGCAGTTCAGGCGCAAGCCGTTCCTGCGGCAATCGAAGGCCGCGACCTGATGGTTTCATCGCAAACAGGTTCCGGCAAGACCGCAGCTTTCATGCTGCCGGCATTGCATAAATTCGCCTCCGCTGCCGAACAGCAACCGGTTGCCGCCGGCAAGACACCGAACCAGGAAGCACAATCCGCCCGTTCGCGCGGCGATCGTCCGCGTTTCAAGGCGGCGCAACCGAAAATGCTGGTGTTGACCCCGACCCGCGAACTCGCTCTGCAAGTCACCAACGCAACCGACAAGTACGGTTCACACATGAAGCGTGTGAAAGCCGTGTCGATCCTGGGTGGCATGCCTTATCCGAAACAGATGCAGTTGTTGGCCAAGAATCCGGAAATCCTGGTCGCAACCCCAGGTCGTCTGATCGACCACATGGAATCCGGCAAGATCGATTTTTCGCAATTGCAAATTCTGGTGCTGGACGAAGCCGACCGCATGCTCGATATGGGTTTCATCGATGACATCGAAAAGATTGTCGATGCAACGCCGGAATCGCGTCAAACCATGCTGTTCTCCGCAACACTCGATGGCGTGGTCGGCAACATGGCGAAACGCATCACGAAGAATCCGCTCGTGATCCAGATCGCCGGCTCGGCCACCAAGCATGAAAACATTTCGCAGCGCGTGCACTTTGTCGACGATCTGTCGCACAAGAATCGCCTGCTCGATCATCTGCTGCGCGACGTGACGATGGATCAGGCTGTCGTGTTTACCGCCACCAAGCGTGACGCCGACACGATCGCCGACCGTTTGAATATCGCCGGCTTCGCCGCCGCCGCATTGCATGGCGACATGCATCAGGGTGCGCGCAATCGCACGCTGGACGGCATGCGCCGCGGCCAAGTGCGTGTGCTGGTCGCCACCGACGTTGCCGCGCGCGGCATCGACGTGCCGGCCATTACGCACGTATTCAACTACGACTTGCCGAAGTTTCCGGAAGACTACGTGCACCGGATCGGCCGCACCGGCCGCGCCGGCCGCAACGGCATTGCAGTATCGCTGGTCAATCACTCGGAAGGCGTCAACGTCAAGCGCATCGAGCGCTTCACCAAGCAATTGATCCCGGTCGATGTGATCGAAGGTTTCGAGCCGAAGAGAAGCGCATCGGCCTCGCGTCCGAACAACAAGCCGGGCGGCTGGAAACCGGGCGACAATCGCGGCAACGCGAGCAAGCCGGGTCAGCGCACGTTCAGCAAGCCGGGCGCGCCGCGCAAGGATGGCGGCGGTTTCAGCAAGGGTCCGCGTTCGGGTGAAGGCGGCGCGCGCCGTACCTACAGCGACCGTTAATCTCCGGATCAACGGGCATCAGACCGAAAAGACCGCTGCGGCATAAACCGCAGCGGTCTTTTTTTATCGGGCGAATGATTTGCAGCGCGGGCGGCGCGATGTTGCAGTCACAGCGAGCACGTTCTGAATCCGACAAACATGTCATTGCGTTCCGGTAGATAAAAATTCCGGTATTTGGCCGAGCGCATTCTCGGACGAGTCGCGAACGACGCGCCGCGCACTGCCTGATGCGTCGCGAACCACGGCTCCGAATATTCACGGTAGGCATCCGCCGAAAATTCCGGATACGGCTCAAACGGCGAGCAGGTCCACTCCCATAAATCGCCCCAGCGCAAAGCCGGATGTCCCGACAAGGCGGCAAACTCCCATTCCGCCTCTGCCGGCAGCCGCCGCCCTGCCCATACGCAATATGCCTGTGCTTCAAACAGGCTGACATGCCGCACGGGTTCATGCGAAATCAATGCGGTTCGCTTGCCGAACCGTTCGCAACGCCACCATTTGCCGTCGAGATACCAGCCCCGCGGCGCCGAATGCTCCTGCTGCATCAGCCATGCCTGTCCGGCATCGGTCCAGTACTGCGGTTTCTGATAGCCGCCGTCGGCGATGAATTCGCCGAATTGCGCATTCGACACCAGCGTCGAATCCATCGTGAAAGGCTGGACGTAACAGGGATGCGCCCATTTTTCATTGTCGAATACGAATCCCGTGTCCGTACTGCTTCCCAGTTCGATCGTGCCGCCGGGAAAGCGGATCTCGCCCTGCGCCCATGACGGTATGACATGAGCGGCCAGCTGTTCGGGCAACATCACGCCGAGAGTCTGCAGCGTGTAGGCGAATGCCTCGCCGTGCATATCCTCATGTGCCAGCGCCAGACGGTACGGATACAACGCGGCATCGTTGTTTTGCGCGCGCGTCAGCTTGTCGAGCGCACGGTCCAGCACTTCATGGCAGTATGTCTTGAGCGCGCCGGCGCTCGGCAATCCCAGCGTCCAGCGCGCACGATGCGGCACCGTGTTGGAATCGAACCAGTCATCGCCCTTGGTCAGCAACGATGTGCGTTGCGCCGCATCCGGCGCGCTCGATTGCGCTTCACGCAAAATGTACCATTCGGCAAACCACGCGACATGTCCCAGTTCCCACAACGGCGGATTGAGAATGGAAAGGATCGGCACCTTTTCCGGCGCATCGAACCCCGCTGCCGCAAAGCAATCGAATAACGAAAGCGTATAATCACGCGCATCCTGCAGGGCGCCTGCCAACTCGTTTGGCGCGGCAGTTCGGAAAGAGGAATTCATCAAGATAGTGAGCCTGTTGGAATATCGAACGCACAAGGATTTCTTTGGCTAAACCGCACGTCATCATTATCAGCCCGGCTTTGGCAAAAGCCAATAACGGCAACTGGCAAACGGCGCATCGATGGTCAAGGTTTTTGCAGGAACGATACCATGTGACGCTTGCGCCAAGCTGGCAAGGCATGCCGGCCGGTCCTGCGCCGGCCGCCGTCATAGCGCTTCATGCGCGGCGTTCGGCCAAATCGATTACCGCTTTCGCATCCGCTTGTCCCGGCCTTCCCGTCATTATCGTGCTGACCGGCACCGACTTGTATCGCGATATAAAAACCGATGCGGATTCCCGAACTTCATTGCAGCTGGCCACGCATCTGGTGGTATTGCAGGACGCCGGCTTGCAGGAATTGCATCCGGCCCTGCGCCGCAAGACCAGCGTGATTTACCAATCCGCAGCTTGTCTCAAGCCGATCGTCAGAAAATTTTCCCCGCGCTATTTTGATGTGACGATGATCGGCCACCTGCGCGACGAAAAAGATCCATTGACCTTCATGCGCGCCGCCGCGATGGTGGCATCGCCGAAGGTGCGCCTGACGCATATCGGCGGCGCGCTCGATCCCGCTCTGGGAAAACAGGCGGAAGCGACGCAGCGCGGCTATCCGCGTTATCGCTGGCTCGGCAACCTGCCGCATGCAACGACCCGTCAGTTGCTTAAACGCAGCCATTTGATGGTGATCGCATCGAAAATGGAAGGCGGCGCCAATGTGATCATCGAAGCCGTCACCAGCGGCGTGCCGGTGCTGGCCAGCGACATCTCCGGCAACCGCGGCATGCTGGGGGACGATTACGCCGGGTATTTTCCTGTGGCCGACAGCAAAACGCTGGCGCATCTGATCGACCGCACGATGACGGATGCTTCGTTCTATCATGCACTGCAGGCGCAATGCGATATGCGCGCGCCCCTTTTCAGACCCGAGCGTGAAAAAACGGCATTGCTGCAGTTGATGGATAATGTCCTGAACAAATCCGGGAAACACACATGAATGCACCGAACGACCTCAACATAAAACTGACTTCCTTTTCGCACGGCGGCGGCTGCGGCTGCAAGATCGCGCCGGGCGTGCTGGCCGAAATCCTGAAAAATTCCAGCGGCTTTCCGGTTCCGAAGGAATTGATGGTCGGCATCGAAACAGCCGACGATGCCGCCGTCTACAAACTCAATGACGAGCAGGCGCTGATCGCAACCACCGACTTCTTCATGCCGATCGTCGACGATCCGTACGATTTCGGCCGCATCGCGGCGACCAATGCGATTTCGGACGTCTATGCGATGGGCGGCACGCCGATCATGGCGCTCGCACTGGTCGGCATGCCGATCAACAAACTGCCGGTTGAAATCATCGGCAGGATCATCCAGGGCGGCGAATCGATTTGCGCGGAAGCCGGCATCCCGATCGCGGGCGGCCACACGATCGATTCGGTCGAGCCGATTTACGGCCTGGTGGTATTGGGCCTGGTGCATCCGTCCAAAGTCAAACGCAATGCCGACGCCAAACCCGGCGACAAATTAATTCTGGGAAAACCGCTGGGTGTCGGCATTCTGTCCGCCGCACTGAAAAAGGATGTGCTCGACGCCGCCGGTTATGCCGCGATGATCGAGAACACCACCAAGCTCAACAAACCCGGCAAGGCCTTGTCCGATCTGCCCGGTGTGCATGCATTGACCGACGTGACCGGATTCGGCTTGCTCGGACATTTACTGGAATTGTCGCGCGGCGCCGGCCTGACTGCCAAATTAAGCATGGCGCAGATCCCGCTGCTGCCGAATGTGCAGCAGCTGGCCGAAAGCGGCTGCATCACCGGTGCATCGGGCCGCAACTGGGCCGGCTACGGCCACGATGTCGCGTTGGCCGATGCCGTCACGCCGGTGCAGCAGATGTTGCTGACCGATCCGCAGACATCGGGCGGTTTGCTGGTGTCATGCGCTCCGGACACAGTCGACGAAGTGCTGGCGCTATTCCGGCGCGAAGGCTTCGGACATGCCGCCGTGATCGGCGAAATGACGGCGGGGCCGGCAAAGGTCGAAGTGGCTGCATGACGATCCAAGTTCGCCGGGCCGGTTTGGCGGATGCCGGAATCGTTGCACCGCTGTTCGACAGCTATCGTCAATTTTACAAGCAGCAGCCGGACTTGCCTCTAGCGCTGGCATTCATTCGGGAACGGCTGGAGCGCACTGAATCCGTCATCCTGCTGGCGCAAGACGATGACGAGCATCCGGCCGGATTTACCCAGCTGTACCCGTCGTTTTCATCGGTAAGTGCATGCCGGATCTGGATTTTGAATGATTTATTCGTGCTGCCGGCGCTGCGCGGCCGACGTATCGGACATGCATTGCTGGATGCCGCCAAAGCGCATGCTGTTGCAACCGGAGCCGGGCGATTGACGCTCTCCACTGCGCACGACAATCCTGCTCGAAAATTGTATGAGTCGCTTGGTTATGAGCGGGACAGCATGCTTTATCAGTATGACTTGACATTGGGTTGATGCCGTAGCCGCAAAGCGGATTTCACCTGCCGCTTCGTGTAGTCGCGGGTGAAGCCTGCCCTGCTTCGCTCGATACATCGACGCACGGTTCCGTATCCCGGGGTAAACAGAGCCAAGTCAGCCACAAAAATCTTGACAAGATCCAAATCCATCCCGTACAGTTGGCTCATGTCTGCCGCACAATCACATTCCTTCGCTCTACCGCACATCGCCGGCGTCCTGCTGCCAGTGCTGCTGCCGTTCCTGCTGCTACAGGCGCTCTGATTCTCCTTTGTCTTATCCCGCCGGCACATGCCCGGTACCGAATCAGAAATCTTCAGAAAGTCCGCAATCCATGCACTTCAAGCCGATACCTGTGACGTTCATCAATGGCGATGTAATCGCCGTGATGATCTTTGCACGTTCGCTTGCGCTGCTACCGCTGCCGATCGGTTGCCGGGCCTCGCGTTAGTGGCAGTCCGGCAGCCTCGCCGCCACGCTTGACTTTTCGAAATTTCAACAAAAAGGATTCATCATGATGCTGTCTGATCCGGCCGCGAAATATCGCGCCTTTCCCCCTGTTCGCCTGACCGACCGAACCTGGCCCGACAAAACCATTGCAGCGCCGCCGATCTGGATGAGCACCGATCTGCGCGATGGCAATCAGGCATTGATCGAGCCTATGAATGCCGCGCGCAAACTACACTTCTTCGAGATGCTGGTCAAAGTCGGATTGAAGGAAATTGAAGTTGCATTTCCCTCCGCATCGCAGACCGATTTCGATTTCGTGCGCAAGTTGATCGAAGAGCGGCGCATTCCCGACGACGTAACGATCGAAGTGCTGACGCAATCGCGTGAAGACCTGATCCGCCGCACGATAGAGTCGGTGCGCGGTGCACGGCGTGCGATCATCCATTTGTACAATCCGATCGCGCCCGCATTCCGGCGCATCGTGTTCGGCATGTCGCGCGATGAAGTCAAGGCGATCGCGGTGTTCGGCACACGCTTGATCAAGCAATTGACCGACGAAAGGCCCGAAACCGAATGGGTATTCGAATATTCGCCTGAGACCTTCAGCATGGCCGAACTGGATTTTTCGAAAGAAGTCTGCGATGCCGTCTCCGCAGCATGGCAGCCGACACCGCAACGCAAAATGATTGTCAACCTGCCGTCGACCGTCGAATGCAGTACGCCCAATGTCTATGCCGACCAGATCGAATGGATGCACCGGCATCTGGCCCGGCGCGATTCGATCATCCTCAGCGTACATCCGCATAACGATCGCGGCACTGCGGTTGCATCGGCGGAGCAGGCAATCATGGCGGGAGCCGACCGGGTCGAAGGCTGTCTGTTCGGCAATGGCGAGCGTACCGGCAACGTCGATCTGGTGACGCTTGCGATGAACCTCTACACACAGGGAGTGCATCCCGGTCTCGATTTTTCAGATATCGATGCGGTGCGGCAGTGCGTGGAATTCTGCAATCAGTTGCCGGTGCATCCGCGTCATCCTTATGTCGGCGACCTGGTGTTCACCGCGTTCTCCGGCTCACATCAAGATGCGATCAAAAAAGGATTTGTGCAGCAACAACCGGACGCGATATGGGAAGTGCCTTACCTGCCGATCGACCCAGCCGATCTCGGCCGCAGTTACGATGCGGTGATCCGGGTCAACAGCCAGTCCGGCAAGGGCGGCATGACGTATTTGCTGGAACATGAATTCGGGCTGGCACTGCCGCGCCGCCTGCAGATCGAGTTCAGCCGTATGGTGCAACAGGTCGCCGATGAGACAGGAAAGGAAGTTGCCGCCGAAGATATTCATGCAATTTTCAAACACGAATATCTGGATGCGCAATCGCCGTACCGTTATCGCAGTCACGATATGACGGAAAATCCGGACCGGTCCAAGCCCGTTCAAATCGATGCCGATATCGAACGTGACGGCGAACTGCTCGCACTGCACGGAACCGGCAATGGACCAATCGATGCTTTCGTGCAGGCGCTCGGACTGGATATCAGATTGATGGATTTCCACGAGCATGCGATCGGCGCAGGCGCCAATGCGCAAGCAGCCTGCTATGTAGAACTGCGCTTGGACAACGGGCCGACCCGCTTTGGCGCAGGCATCGACGGCAATATTGTGACTGCATCTTTCAAGGCGGTGCTGAGCGCGCTGAACCGGCAGATGGCAATGAATAAGCGTAACGAGCAAGCGGCTGCCGTGGCATAGCATAAAGGAAGGGCGAGCGACGCGTTATCCGCGCCGTATGCAGCAAACCGGATTTGGCGGATAACGCGTCGCTCGCCCGCCTACGATTTCGCCAGCCGGATGCCGCTGAACTGCCAGCGGGCGGCAGCGGGGAAAAAGTTGCGATAAGTGGTGCGGGAATGCCGCGGCGGCGTCACGCATGACGAGCCGCGCAATACGTACTGATTGACCATGAACTTGCCGTTGTATTCGCCGATCGCTCCTTCGGCCGCCGCATATCCCGGATAGGGCGCGTAACTGCTGGTGGTCCACTGCCAGCATGCGCCGAACAGCTGCGACAGTCCGGCCGCCGGTTTCGCCTGCAGCGGTTGCGGATGCAGGCTGCCTGCAATCGAATCGTTCACGCCTTCGGCGGCATATTCCCATTCCGCCTCGGTAGGCAAGCGGGCGCCGCTCCAGCGGGCATAGGCGTCCGCTTCGAAAAAGGACAAGTGGGCGACGGGACGATCAGGGTCGAGCGGCTGCAAGCCATGCAAGGTGAATTCCTGCCAGCCGGACCCGGATGAATCTTCGGCACGCTGCCAATACAGCGGCTGCGTCAATTGATTCGCACCTACCCAATCCCATCCTTCGGATAGCCAGAGCGCCGGATTCCGATAGCCGCCTGCGTCGATGAACGCGGCAAACTCGCCGTTGGTCACCAGCCGCGATGCGAGCGCGAACGGCTCCACGAACTGGCGATGACGCGGCGTTTCGTTATCGAAAAAAAAGCCGTCGCCGGCATGACCGATCTCGACCACGCCGGCATCGAAGCTCTGCCATGTCATCGGTGCAGTCTGTCCGGCAATATCAAGCGAGGCGCCTGAAAACGCAGGCTTCAGGGGATTCATCGACAGCAGATGCTTGACATCGGTCAGCATCAGTTCCTGGTGCTGCTGCTCATGCTGCAATCCCAGTTCGATCAGCGCGACGAGTTCGGATGACGCATCCGCCAGCAACCGGCCGATACGTGTATCGACGTTGTGCCGGTATGCCAGAATTTCATCGAACGACGGCCGCGTCAGCAATCCGCGTTGCGCCCGCGCATGCTTTTCGCCGATGCCGTTGTAATACGAATTGAACAGCATCCGGAATGCTGGATGATGCGGCTGGAAATCCGGCTCGAACCGTTCCAGGATGAAGGTCTCGAAGAACCAGGTCGTATGCGCCATATGCCATTTGACCGGACTGGCGTCGGGCATCGATTGCACACAGCAGTCTTCTTCGGAAAGCGGTTCGGACAATGTCACCGTGCGTCTGCGCACCGTGTCGTAGGCATTGCACAACGCGTCGACCGGGGCTAGGACATTTGACGTTGTCTGTGTATTCATTTGAAATTATTCTTGTTGGAAAAAGCATGGAAAGATATCGATTTTTAAATTTTTGACCGCAGCCCGTCCGAATAGTTGGTCTTGAATCGGAAATTTCAGCCTTGATTCTTTTCAAAGATGCTTGCAAACGGACGACGATCAGGCCGCACGTGCATGACATACCATGAACCAGCCGCGCGGATCGGTCCACACCTGTATCTCGCCGAATTCCGCCTGCTCCAGCAACATCACAAAACTTTCTTGCGTGTACTTGTAACTGTTTTCCGTATGGATGCGTTCGCCGCGGTCGAAGCTGCGCCGGCCGCCCTTCCATTGCACCGTGACATTGGACCTGGCTTCGAGATGCATTTCAATCCGGCTTGATTCGGGATTGAAAAATCCCCGATGCCGCCAGTCGCGCACATCGAAATCCGCATCGAGAAGATGATTCAGATGCCGCAGCAGATTGAGATTGAAGGCAGCCGTCACGCCCAGCGCATCGTCGTATGCCGCGTCGAGTATCGCCTTGTCCTTCACCAGGTCGACGCCGATCAATATTCCGCCATCGGCGCGGCCATCCGGCTGGCAAGCCTTGCGCACCCTGCGTAAAAACGCGAGCGCTTCCTGCGGCGTGAAATTGCCGATCGACGATCCCGGGTAAAAAAACAGGCGCTGGTCGCGGCGCACCGATTCCGGCAAATTCAGTGTGCCGGAAAAATCCAGGCCGATGCCGGTCATTTCAATGTGCGGAAAGCGTTGCCGCAAGTTATTTACCGCATCGCGTAAAAATTCGGCGGAAATGTCGACCGGCACATATTGCGCCGGCAGCAATGTCGGAAACAGCTTCGCCGCCTTCGCGCAGTTGCCGGCGCCGAGGTCGATCAGCGTGGTTCCGCGTCCGGCCGATTCCGCGATTTCCGAAAGATGCGCATCGAAAATCGCGGCTTCGGTCCGAGTCGGGTAATATTCGGGCAGTTCGCAAATCGCCTCGAATAATTTCGAACCAAGCGCATCGTACAGGTACTTCGGCGAGGTAAAGGCATGTGGCGCCAGCAAGCCGGCGCCGAGTTCGGCACGGACACGGATCGCGTCGTCGTTGCTGCGATGGTTGTCAATGAATCCGTCCTGCAAGCTATGGGAAGTCGGCATCGTTTCAGGAGGCGTGAAATTGCCGGAAAGTCCGGACAAGGTCCGGACCGCAGCGGTTAACATGGTTTTTCGTTATCATAGACGATTAAAATTTTTTGCATTTGAAGCATCTCAAGTCCGCACCTGCGGCAAATCTTTCTCCAACCCGACAAAAAGGTCCATCGTGATCGCATTCCCTGCATCCCGCACCATTAAAGCACTCATGATAATCGCGTTGGCCGGTTCGGCCATGCTGTCCTCCGGAATCGGTTACGCACAACAGGTATTGCGCGTATCGGCCATTCCCGATGAGGCGCCGACCGAATTGCAGCGCAAGTTCAAGCCTCTCGGCAATTACCTCGAGCAAAAGCTCGGCATGAAAGTGGAATTCACCCCGGTCACCGATTATGCGGCATCGGTCGAGGGCCTGATCAATAATAAACTGGACATGGTATGGTTCGGCGGCTTCACGTTCGTGCAGGCGAAAGTGCGCAGCAACGGCAAGGTAGTCCCGATCGTGCAGCGTGAAGAAGACGAGAAGTTCAAATCGGTCTTCATCACCACCGATCCATCGATCAACAAGCTGCAGGACCTGAAGGGCAAGACCTTCGCTTTCGGCTCCGAGTCGTCGACATCCGGCCACCTGATGCCGCGCTCGATGCTGCTGGCCGCGAAGATCAATCCGGATACCGACATGAAGCGCATCGCTTTTTCCGGCGCGCATGACGCGACCGTGGCTGCGGTTGCCGGCGGCAAGGTCGATGCCGGCGCACTGAATATTTCAGTATGGGAAAAAATGCTTTCGGAAGGCAAGGTCGATCCAAAGAAGGTACGGGTCTTTTATACCACTCCCGGCTATTATGATTACAACTGGAGCGTCCGTTCCGACATGAATCCGGCGCTGCGCAAGAAGCTGACCGATGCTTTCCTGGCGCTCGACAAGAACGATCCGCAGGGCAAGGCAATCCTGGAATTGCAGCGTGCAACCCGCTTCATTCCGACCAAGGCCGAGAACTACAGCCAGATCGAAGCCGCCGCCCAGAACGCCGGACTGCTCACCAAGTAAAACAATAATGCCTTTTGTACTGCATGGCGTCTCGGTGCGCCATCCGTCCTCACTGATCGATGGCGCCTATGCGCTGTCCGGATTGTCGCTGTCGATCGGACAGGGCGAACAGATTGCATTGGTCGGCCCGTCCGGCGCCGGCAAAACCACGCTGCTGCACACGCTGGCATGCGCGCACAGGCCCGATGCCGGCGATTTCAGCGCGTTCGGCATCGATCCATGGTCATTGAGCAACGGCGAGCGCCACGCGATGCGCGCACGGCTGTTCCTGGCGCCGCAGACACCGCCGTTGCCGCCGCGTCAGCGGGTAGTCACGACCGTGCTGGCCGGACGGCTGCCGCAATGGAGCCTGTGGCAGGCGCTCGCCTCGCTGATCAAGCCGGCCGATCCGCAGGCCGCGTTCGACGCGCTGGCGCGCTTCAATCTTCAGGACAAGCTGTATGCGCGGGTGGACCGCCTGTCCGGCGGCGAGCGGCAACGCTGCAGCATGGCGCGGCTGCTGATATCGCAGGCGCAGGCATTCCTGGTCGATGAACCGCTGTCCGCGCTTGACCCTGCCCTTGCATTGCAAACGCTGGCCGTATTGCAGCAGGAAGCGGCCGCGCGCCGCGCAACGCTGGTATGCAGCTTGCATCAGGTCGAATTGGCGCGCACGCATTTTCCAAGAATCATCGGCCTGCGCGATGGACGAATCGCATTCGACGCACGCCGCGAACAAGTGTCCGGCGCAATGATCGCGGCGCTTTACCGGAATGCGAACGATGCCGTGCCCGATCCGATGACAGCCGAGCCCGATGCGATAACGTCGAAAGTCGCCATTGTGCCGCGCTGCTTTTAATCCGATGCATCCTCATCCCACACACATTGCGCACCACGATCCCGCCTGGCGCAGTCGGGTGACCGGCATGGTGATCGCCATCGTCTTGCTGGGACCGATGCTGGTTGCCAGCGAATTCAAGCCGTGGATACTGCTCGATGCGCAAAGCCTCGATGCGACCGGACGTTTTCTCGCAGCCTTCGTGCCGCCTGCGCATACGCTGGAATTCCTGCAGCTGGCGGCGGAAGCGACTTGGCAAACGGTCGCAATCGCCACCGCCGGCCTGACTCTGGCGCTGATCGGCGCGATCCCGATGACGCTGCTGATCACCGAACGCCTGTCGATATCGCGGCTGGGCACCGGCCGCATGAGCATGTTCAGCGCCGTCGCCAGGCAAGGCGTGCGCTGGCTGCTGATCCTGCTGCGCAGCGTGCCGGAACTGGTATGGGCATTGCTGTTCGTGCGCATCGTCGGGCTCGGTCCCACGGCCGGCGTGCTGGCAATCGCGCTGACCTACTGCGGCATGCTGGGCAAGGTCTATGCCGAAATTCTCGAATCGTCCGACGCGCATGCAACCGGCACATTGCTCATGAACGGCAACGGGCGGCTGACCGCACTGCTGTACGGCGCGCTGCCGGAGTCGGCATCGGAACTGGTGTCGTACACGATTTACCGCTGGGAATGCGCGATCCGCGGTTCGGTCGTGATGGGCTTCGTCGGCGCCGGCGGCCTCGGGCAACGGATGGACGAGTCGATGAAAATGCTGGCCGGCGGCGAAGTGGCGACCATGCTGATCATTTTCATCCTGCTGGTGGCGTGCGCCGACGGCGTCAGCAAACTGTTGCGCGGATGGCTGGCGTGAACACGCATCCATCGTTGCCGCCCGCACCCGCCGCACGTTTATCGACGCTGATGCTGCTGGCGGGATTGGGTATTCTGATCGTCGCCAGTTTCGTTTCGCTGCCGCTCAAATGGAGCGCATTTTTCACCCTTGAAGCGGCGCGCACGACCGGCGAATTCCTCAGCGGTTTCACGCCCCCCGAATTGGCGCCGGCCTTTCTGCGGAAAGTTGCCGCCGCCACCGCCGAGACCTTGTCGATGTCGGCGCTCGGCACGCTGATCGCCGCGCTGTTAGGGCTGGTGCTTGCGCTGCCCGCCGCCGGACGCTTCGGAAAGGCGGCGCGCAGCGCCACGCGCCTGGTGCTGAATGTACTGCGCTCGATCCCGGAACTGGTCTGGGCCTCGATGCTGCTGATCGCCGCCGGTCTGGGCCCGTTCGCAGGCACCATGGCGCTGGCGGCGCATACCACCGGCGTGCTGGGCCGCCTGTTCGCCGATGTGCTGGAAAACGATTCGCCGTTGCCGGAAGCGACTTTGCGCATCAACGGCGCGCGGCCGCTGGCCGCATTTTTATACACCAGCCTGCCGCAGGCGATGCCGCAAATGATGTCGTACGTGCTGTATCGCTGGGAAAACAATATCCGCGCCGCCGCGATTCTCGGCGTCGTCGGCGCCGGCGGGCTGGGTCAGATGCTGAAATACCATCTATCGCTGTTCCAGATGCAGCGTGCTGCCAGCGTGATCCTCGCGATGCTGCTGCTGGTCGCGATGGTGGATGCGCTCAGTTTCTCGCTGCGCCGCGCGATGATGCGATAACCGGAACAAGGACCATGCTGGAACTGCGCGATCTCAGCAAGGCATATCCGAACGGACGGCAGGTGCTGAACGGGTTGTCCTATACTCTCGCGGCCGGCGAATTCGTCGCGATCATGGGCGATTCGGGCGTCGGCAAATCGACGTTGCTGAACCTGATCGCCGGGCTGGATACACCGGATGGCGGCGACATCCTGATCGACGGCGTATCGATGTCGGCGCTGGACGACGATGCGGCGACCCGTTTGCGGCGCGAAAAATTCGGCTTCGTCTTTCAGGCATTCCATCTATTGCCGCACTTGACGCTGCATCAGAACGTCGCGCTGCCCCTTCTGCTCAATGGCGTCGACATTGTCCGGGCGGAACAGATGCTGGCGGCGGTCGGCCTGCACGGACGCGGCGCAGATTTCCCGCGCCAGCTGTCGGGCGGCGAATTGCAGCGGGTCGCGATTGCCCGCGCGCTGGTGCATCGTCCCGGGCTGGTGCTGGCGGATGAACCGACCGGCAATCTCGATCCGGACACCGCGCACGACGTTCTGATGTTGCTGCGCGATGAAATCAAGGCCAGCGGCGCATCCGCGATCATGGTGACGCACTCGCATGCGGCGGCGGCGACAGCCGACCGCGTGCTGGTGCTGACCAAGGATGGACTGCATGCCGCATCGGTAACCCCTGTCGTATGAGCCAAGCCCTGCCCCGCCGGCGTCTGACCCGCTGGCTGCTTGCCGGCGAATGGGCTGCGCATCCGGTGCGTGCAGTAGTCGCGATCGGCGCAATCGCACTCGGCGTCGCCCTTGGTTTCGCGATTCATCTGATCAATGCGGCGGCATTCAACGAGTTCTCCGCCGCGGTCAAAAGCCTGTCCGGCCAATCCGATTTGCAGGTGCGCGGGCCGCAAGCCGTGTACGATGAAGCGCTGTATCCGCCGCTCGCGCAGCATGAAGGCGTCGCGCTGGCCAATCCGGTGCTGGAACTCGATGCCGTTGTGCCGGGCCGGAAAAACGCGTTGAAAATTCTCGGTCTCGATGTTTTCCGGGCCGCCGCGATCGCGCCGGACATGATCGGCATTCCGTCCGAGAACAAGCCGTTCGACAACTTGATGGACGACAGTATTTTTCTTTCTCCTGCCGCGATGGAATGGCTGGAAGTGAAGCAAGGCGATTCCATGCAATTGCGCTCCGGCACGCAAACCGTCACGCTGCGGGTCGCGGGCGGCCTGGTGCGCGCGCGGGCCGGACAACGTATCGCCGTGATGGATATAGCCGCGGCGCAGTGGCGCTTCAACCGCATCGGACAACTGTCGCGCATCGAATTGAAATTGACCGAAGGCGTCGACCGCGATGCTTTCCGGGCCGCCCTGGCGCAGGAAATGAACGGACGGCTGCTGGTGACCGAAACCGAAGATCAGGAAGCCCGGACCGCCGGCATGTCGCGCGCCTATCGCGTCAATCTGAATGTACTGGCGCTGGTGGCATTGTTCACCGGCGCGTTTCTGGTGTTTTCGACCCAGGCATTATCGGTGATCAGGCGACGCCAGCAGTTCGCATTGTTGCGTGTCGTCGGACTGACTCGCCGGCAACTGCTGGGTCAGATCTTGCTGGAAGGCGCCGCGCTCGGCGTGATCGGTTCGCTTGCGGGCCTTGCGCTGGGCTATGCATTCGCCGCGGCTGCATTGTATTTTTTCGGCGGCGATCTGGGCGGCGGATATTTTCCGGGCGTCAAACCGGCAGTGCAATTCAGGCCGCTTGCCGCCGCCGTTTTTTTCCTGCTCGGCTCGGGAATCGCATTGCTGGGAAGCGCCGGCCCGGCATGGGAAGCGGCACGCGCCAAACCTGCGCCTGCGCTCAAGTCGGGCAGCGAAGATATCGCATTGTCGAAACTGGCGACGCCGTGGCCGGCTTTCGTCTGTCTGGCGCTGGGCGGCATGCTGACGCAACTGCCTCCGGTTTCCGACTTGCCGGTGTTCGGCTATCTCGCGGTTGCGTTGCTGCTGATCGGCGGCATTGCATTGATGCCGCGTTTTGCGGCGCTGATTTTTTCCGCAATGAGCCGGCATGCATCGGGTGCAATGCCGACATTGACGCTGGCAAGGCTGGCGAATGCGCCGAACCAGGCATCGATCGCGCTCGGCGGCGTGCTGTCGAGTTTCAGCCTGATGGTGGCAATGGCGATCATGGTGTCCAGTTTTCGGGTGTCGGTCGACGACTGGCTGATGCGGTTACTGTCCGCCGATCTGTATGTCCGGTCGGCGGTCAGCGGCGATACCGGCGGACTGAAGCCGGATGAACAAAAGATGATCGCTGCCGCACCTGGCATTGCACGGGCGGATTTCCTGCGTGCATTGCCGTTGACGCTCGACCCGGGCCGGCCGGTCGTCGCGCTGCTTGCGCGCCGGATCGATGCCGCCGATCCCGGCAAAACCTTGCCGGTGACGGGCAGGTTGATCACCGGTCCTTTCCCCGACGGCGCGTTGCCGGTCTGGGTATCGGAAGCGATGGTCGATCTGTACGGCTACGCCGTCGGCAAGCGCGTAACGCTGCCGGTGGCAGGCCGGCCGTATGATTTCATCGTCGCGGGCGTCTGGCGCGACTACGCGCGGCAATCCGGCTCGATACAGATGCGGCTGTCCGATTACCAGGCATTGTCCGGCGACAGGGACGTCAATGACGCGGCGGTGTGGCTGCAAGCGGGCGTGACGGCGGCGCAGGCCACCGCCGCGTTGAAACGCCTGCCGTTCGGCGCGGCGCTGGAATTCGCGGAACCGGGCGAAATTCGCGCAATCAGCCTGAAGATCTTCGATCGGAGTTTTGCCGTGACCTACCTGCTCGAGGCAGTCGCAATCGTGATCGGACTGTTCGGCATCGCGGCGACTTTTTCGGCGCAGACATTGGCGCGGGCGAAGGAGTTCGGCATGTTGCGGCATATCGGCGTGACGCGGCGGCAGATTCTCGGAATGCTCGCGGCGGAAGGCGGCTTGCTGACTGCGATCGGTATCGCGGTCGGGTTCGCATTGGGCTGGAGCATCAGCCTGATTCTGGTGTTCATCGTCAATCCGCAATCGTTTCACTGGACGATGCAGCTGCATATGCCGTGGGGAATGCTGATCGCGGTAGCGATCGTGCTGCTGGCGTCGGCTGCCTTGACGGCGCTGGCGGCGGGGAGATATGCGGTGTCGGGGGATGCGGTACGAGCGGTAAGGGAGGATTGGTAATGGGACTCGGCAAACTGCTGCCGTCATTGCGACCGATGGCGACGCCCGGAGCGGGAGTGCGTCGAAACCGCCGCGCGCGAATGCTCGTTTTCTTCCTGTTGAATTTCTTCGTTGCCTGCGCCTTTGCCGCCGCGCCGCAATTCACCCAGGTGACGCCCGGCAAAGCCATCGTCTTCCCGCGCGACTCCGGCGCCCATCCCGGCTTCCGCACCGAATGGTGGTACGCGACCGGCTGGCTGGAAACGCCGGACGGGAAGCCGCTCGGTTTCCAGGTCACGTTCTTTCGCTTCGCGACCGACCACGATCCCGCCAATCCGAGCCGCTTCGCACCGAAGCAATTGATCGTCGCGCATGCTGCACTATCCGATCCGGCGGTCGGAAAACTGCTGCATGACCAGAAAAGCGCACGCGCAGGTTTCGGCCTGGCTTATGCGAAAGAAGGCAATACCGATGTGAAGCTCGACGACTGGCGCTTGGTTCGCGATTCGAACGGCCGGTATCA
>JAQGLW010000095.1 GCA_028292665.1 Herminiimonas sp. | reverse complement strand
GCGCGCGAAATGAAATCCTCATACGTGCCGTAGACCCAGTTGTTGCGGATCTTCTTGCCGGCGGCGCGGCGCCAGTGCGAGCGGCCCGCCTCGCCGGCATACACGCCGGTGTAGCCGGGACGATCGTCGAGAAACCGCTTCAACGCGGCGGAAGCGACGTTGAACTCGACGCCGCTCTCGATCATCGGCGGCAGGCGGTCGGTGATTTCGCGCCAGCCGTCGGCTGCGCTGTAGACCACGGTTTCCATGCCGAGATCCTCGGTGTTGATGCGGTCGACGCGCGCCACGCCGCGCTCGAGCAGCGCACGCTTGAGCGCTTCGAACACCATGTCGTTCTGATGCGGGAAAGTGATGATCAGCAGGTGATCGTTCTCGCGGATATCGCCGAGCGCGGAGCGGCCGTAGCGCCGCTGCAGATGCGCACGCGCCAGCGGCATCAATTCCTCGATGTCGGTGCTGCGCTCCTGCCGCAGATAAGCGGGATGGCGCGGCGCCGGATACTGAAAACCGGGAAGAGCGGCCGGCACGCCGGGCGCGAGAGAGTCCAAACTGATATAGCGGCCTGACATTCTGTCTCCTATCGTTATTATCGAATGATGTTACAAAAAATGACGTTACAAAAAATAGAGCTTGTTATCTGCGCCGCACGGCGCGTTGCGTGAATCGGCTCCGCAGCTTTTTTCGCATGCACCGCCGCGAAAATTACTGCGGAGCGCCCATGTCCGCGATCCGTTCCAGGCGTCAGCGCGATTGCCGAGTGATGATTTCCGTGTACAGCTTTTCCCACTTGGCGCTTTCGTCCAGCACGGTGGCGGGATCGACGAATTTGAGCTGCACCTTGTCAAGAATCGAACCCGCCTTGCGGCTGGCTGCCATGTACTCGTTTTTGGCCAGAATCACCTGGCCGTCGCTCAGCATGAAGTCGTAGAACAGCACCGCCGCGTTCGGATGCGCCGGCTTCTTCGACAATCCCATGCCGTTGGCGCGGATAATCGCCGGCTGGATCACATCCCATTCGACCGGCGCGCCCTTTTTCTTCAGCTTGTCGGCATTGTGGTTGTAAACCGTCAAGCCGAGCGGCACCTCTCCCGACGCAACCAGGCCGGCCAGCAAGGTATGGCCCTTGCGCACCGACAGTCCGTTGGTGGCGACGATATCGCGGAACAGTTTGAGTCCCTTCTCCTCGCCCAGTTCCTTCACGACAGTGCTGAACCAGTCGACATCCTCGGCCTCGATGCCGAGCTTGCCTTTCCATTTAGGGTTGAGCAGGTCTTGATAGGACTTGGGAAAGTCTTCTTTCTTCACCAGCTTGGTGTTGTAGATCTGGACGAACATGTTGAGCCGCGTGCCGACCCATTCGTGATGCGGCAGAATCGCTTGCGGAACCAGATCGGCGAAGTGAGGCGAATAGGCTTTCTGCAGCAGCTGCTCGCGATGCAGGGATTCGAGTTCGGGACCGTTGGTTTCGACCACGTCAAAGTCGAAACGCCCGGCGCGGGCTTCCGTGATGATGCGCTGTACCACTTTTTCCGAGCCCGCGCGCCAGAATTTGAGCTTGATGCCGTACTTCTTTTCGAAGGCGGCGGTCAGATCGGTGATGTCCTCGACGGTAAGCGAAGTATAGACAGTCAGTGCGCCTTCCTGGCGCGCGCCTTGGATCAGGCGCTGTTCCCGGTCGGGACCTTCATACAGAGCCAGCGTTGCGGCCGATTTGCTCGACTGCGCCAGTGACGGGCCGGCAAGGAAAAAGCAACAAACCATCAAGACATACGACAGGAAACGATAAGACATTTTCATGCTTTGCTCCTCCGGCTTTTGTTTATTTTTTTTCGCGCCGACATCGAACCGCCATCGGCTGCGTCATTGTCTCTTCCAGCATCAGGATGTCGGCGGACGTTTGCATGCCGAGCGATCGGCCTGCAGCGAATCCGGAACCTGATGCGCTATCTAAGCACAGTTTGGAAAAAAATGAAATAAATTCAGAACATGGTTCCTCATATCAGAACTGCAAAAGAGACTGTTCTTTTATATGGAATTAGATTCCATTATTTACACAATCTGCCGATGCGTTGCTAAAATGAATTCGAGCGGCGGAGCATGCGAAAAAAATCGCATGCTCCGCCGTTCGGCAGTCGCTTTAAAAATCTTCTTTCGCGTAACGTCTTTAATAGAACCAATCACTTTTACCGAAGTGTCGGAGAAACCGTGCATTCGGAATCGACAGACACACCTTTCTGAGAGAAAGAAATCCATGCTACGACGTCTTTTGCTTTTGACATCTCTGCTGCTGACATGCGGCCAGACTTTTGCGGCCGATTGGCAATTGCCTCCGGACAAAGGCATCCTGGAACGCGACAGCGTCGCAGCCATTCTGAAAGGCAACGACTATCCGGAAATGACCGGCTATCGCAAGAAGATCGATTACATCGACTTCGATTCTTTCGGCCAGCAATTCACGCAGGTGGTCGTGACGCTCACGCCCGACAAGCCGCGCCTGCACAACGGCCGTAAACTGGTGGTGGTCGGCGGCGAGCCGGGCAGCGAATATGCAATGGATTTTCTCGAAACGCCGGAAGGAAAAGAAGGCCCCGGCATCTGGCTGGCCAAGCGCGGCGTCACTTTTATCGCACTGACGCGGGTCGGGCGCTGGAATTTTTTTGCGAAGGACGGAACCGGTTCCTGGAAGGACATCCCGATCGAAAGCCGCATGCCGATTTTCAACCGGCAGCAGAAGGCGCCGTGGACCACCGCCGATTTCGACCTTAAAGCCAGCTCCGGAAAACCGGCTACATCCGGCGACAGCGATGTATATCGCTTCCCCAAGCAAGGCACGGTACTTTATAACCAGATGCTGGCGGCGACTCCGTTGACCTACCTCACCGGTTACACCAAGGCGATCCAGCATGTATTGCCGCAACGCGAGCGCGATCAGTCCTATCTGCTGTATTGGGGCATGTCGACCGGCGGCGCGTTCCTGTATCCGCTGGCGAAGTACGTCAAGCCCGACGGCTACCTGGGCTGGGGAACCAGCAGCACCGGTCTGGCGTATGTCTATCGCAAGGCCAAACAGGGCGACTTCTCGACACCCTACACCCAAACCGCATTGCGCCTGCGCGAACGCGGCATGGATGATTTTATCTATTACACCAAAGAGCTCGACAACGACACCCGGCAGCGCTGGTGGCAGGGTGCATTGAAGGATCCGCGCTTCAAGAGCGGCGAAGATGCGCCGATGCAGTTCAATGTCGCGGCGCTGACCGAAACCGCGTTGAGACTGTGGCTGTCCGATTTTCTGCCTGCCGAATATCGGCAGCGCGGACTCGGCGGCTTCATCCAGGATATGCTGGAACCCAGTTTTCCGCCTGCCGCGCTGAAGGATCTGGCGGTGCTCGATATGAACGGCACGCTGGACGAGGCGATTCCGCCGAAGACGGTCGATGCGCACCGCGAAGCGATGGAGCCTTATGCGCGCAAATACCGGGTGACGCGCGTACGGGACTTTCATCATTACCTGTACACGCAGGACAGCATCAAGACGGTCGGCAGCTTGTGGCTGCGGCATATCGACTCGGGCTACTTCGATCGCGATTCAGGCAACGCGGCGAAATAAACAGTCTGCAGTACAAGACCGGGGCGGGCATCGCTCGCCCCGGTCTTTCGCATTGCCGGAGGCCCTGGAAAATTTACCGAGGCTTCCGTTCGCCGCCTACCACATCGACTCGCCGCGTTGCGCGCGCAACAGCATGTCCTGCTGAAATCCGGGCGGACCGAAACCCAATTTCTCGCCTGCCATCTCATAAAAGAAAGGCCGTCCGGTCTGTCTGCTGAAGCGTTGCATCCATTCCAGCAGATCGCCGTCCGGATCGCGTCCGGCCGAGCGCAGCAGATAAGCCATCTGATCGCGCCATTTGATGCGGACGATGATGACGCCGAGCCGGTCCGGCCTGAACGATTCGGGGAACGGGCTGTCCTGCGCGGCCCAGCCGCAGACGAAGTTGCGGCATGGCGATTGCGGCCGCTGCTCATAAATGCTGCAGCACCCTTCCCGCACGAAGTGGCACGGCACGCCCGGTTTCATTTCATGTCCATGGATCGTGCCCGCCATCCAGCCGTCGCAGCACGCGGTACAGGTGCCGCATTCGCGCTGCGCGGCAGCGACGGGAGCCGCCGCCGGCGCAATCGGAATCACCGCGCCGCAACACTTCTTGTATTTCTGGCCGCTGCCGCAGGAGCAGGGATCGTTTCTACCGGGTTTCATGCTGAAGACGGGAATCCATTCATCGAAATAACGATTGCATCGCGGCCGCCGGGCCGATGCATACTTTACCTCAACTCGCCATTTCAAAGCGTCCCGTGCGGACGTTTTTATAAAACCGGCAGGAAAGCAGCACATGCGATTGGTTCCTATATACGGAACCATAGTCTGCATAGAAGGACGCTGATACAATAAGCCCGGCCCGGCGGCCTGTCCAAGCACGCCGCGTGCGAACCAAAAGAAGCAACGGCACGAACTACAACCGCTACCGGTAAAAAAGCTACATGGCTCTCTATCTAACAGTTCTGCTGGCGTTACTCAATCAGATCGGCCTGAAGGGCAGCCGGATGCTGGTCGTGCTGTATGCAATCGACTTCCACACCAGTCCGTTCGCCATCGGCATGCTGAGCTCGATGTATGCATTTTTTCCGCTGGTGCTCGCGGTTTATGCGGGCCGCATTTCGGACCGCATCGGTGTGCGCATACCGATGGTGCTGGGCTCGATCGGCATGGGCGCGAGCCTCCTGCTGCCGACAATGCTGCCGTTCCTGCCGGTGCTGTATGTATCGGCCGCCCTGGTCGGCATCTCCAATATCTTCTTCCATGTTTCGGCTCATAATCTGGTCGGTTCTCTCGGCGATGCGGATGCGAGAACCAACAATTTCGGCACCTTCAGCCTGGGTTCGGCGATATCCGGATTCATCGGGCCGATGCTGGTCGGCTTCATGGTGGACCACGCAGGATATTCGCTCGCCTACTACTGGCTCGCCGCGATCGCCGTCGTTCCGGGCATATTTCTGCTGTTCCACGCCGGCTTCATCCCTGCGCACGTAAAGATCAAGCACGAGAAACAGGCAAGCGGCATCAAGAAAATGCTCGGCAATCGCGCGTTGCGCGGCACGCTGATCACAAGCGGCCTGATCCTGACCGGCATCGACCTGTTCAATTTCTACATGCCGATCTACGGCCGCTCGATCGGACTGACGGCATCGGTGATCGGCGTGATCATCGGCATGCAGGCGGCGGCCGCCTTTGCAGTGCGGCTCTGGATGCCGCGGCTTTCCAGACTCCACGGCGAAAAGCGGGTGCTGACATGGTCGCTGCTGATGGCCGGCGTCACCTACTTTCTGTTTCCCGTATTCGAGCACCCTGTCATTCTGGCTGCGATTTCCTTTTTGCTGGGACTCGGACTAGGCTGCGGACAACCGTTGTCGATCATACTGACGTACAACCATTCGCCGCCCGGACAAGCCGGCGAAGCGCTCGGCATGCGGCTGACGGTCAACAAATTGACGCAGATAGCGGTTCCGCTGGTTTTCGGTTCGCTCGGCACCGCATTCGGCATTTATCCCATCTTCTGGTCGAATGCCGTCTTTTTGCTGATAGGCGGTTACATCAACGCCCAGCCGGATGAGCGATAATGCATACATCATCATCCGAAACCGCCATACCGATTTCCGCGGAAATATCCACCAGAAACTGCCTCGATATACATGACGCGGACAACTCCCATGCGGCAACCTGACAGCCGATACGTCGGCATTCTGCTCGCGGCCGGAAGAGGCATGCGGTTCGATCCGAGCGGCGCGCAAAACAAACTCCTGCAACCGATTGCAGGCGGCGCTACCGTGGTTGCGGCGGCCGCAAAAAATCTTTTGACCGTATTGCCAGCCGTGCTGGCCGTAGTGCGCCCCGGCGCCGATGCGGTCGAAGCGCAATTGCGGGCAGCCGGCTGCGCGGTCACTACCTGTCCGGACGCCGATCAAGGCATGGGCGCGTCGCTGGTTCATGCGCTATCGCACCACCGCGACGCCGCCGGATGGGTCATTGCATTGGCAGACATGCCGTATGTGCAACCGGGCACCGTCGACGCATTGATCGATGCGCTCGAACACGGCGCGGATATTGCCGTACCGGCCAATCTGGGCCGGCGCGGCAATCCGGTCGCATTCAGCCGCGCCCATTTGAATAACCTGTTGCGGCTAGGCGGCGACCAGGGCGCGAGAAGTTTGCTGACGGCGTTTCCCGTCGTGCAGGTAAAGGTCGACGATGCCGGCATCCACCGGGATATCGATACCGCGGCGGATCTGGAACATCGAGCGGACTAGTCCGGCTTCCGATCGTTATAATGTCGGATCGGATTGACTTTTATTCCCGCAACCATGTCCCGATCAAAACTCCCCATCGCCGTAACCGCGGCGGAAACCGCACCGAGAACCAAGCCGTCCAACTATCCCGAACCGTTCGCATCGCGAATGGCCGGCCGTGAAAAGCGACCGCTCGGCGATCTGTTCGGCCTGTCGAACTTCGGCGTGAATCTGACCCGGCTGCATCCCAGTGCGGTTTCCACGCTGCGTCACGCGCACTCGAAGCAGGATGAATTCGTCTATATCCTGTCCGGCGATCCGGTGCTGCGCACCGATGCAGGCGAGACGACCTTGCACCCGGGCATGTGCGCCGGATTCAAGGCCGGCAACGGCGATGGACATCAACTGGTCAACCGCACGCAAGAGGATGTCGTCTATCTGGAAATCGGCGACCGCAGCGCGGGCGATTCCGTCAGCTACCCCGAAGACGACTTGATGGCGGTTCTCGGCGCAAACGGCCAATGGCAGTTCGCGCGCAAGGACGGCACGCCGTATTGAACGGCGGATACCGTTTTTCGATCGGCGCCGCGAGCGCGATCCGCGCCGTCCTTATTCGAAAGCGCTCGTCAGATCGCCCATGTTGGCGCGCACGCCCGGCAGCGGTTCCAGCCCGAAGCGTTCGGTGATGAACTTGAGGATCGATGTCGTGTCGGCCGGTGTGTGATCGACGAAGCCGCGCTTCGCGTAAGGCGACACGATGATGGTCGGAATGCGCGTGCCCGGCCCCCAGCGGTCGCCCCAGCCCGCGCCGGCGGGCGGCGCGACGTGATCCCAATAGCCGCCGTTTTCATCGTACGTGACAATGACGGCCATGCTG
>JAQGLW010000054.1 GCA_028292665.1 Herminiimonas sp. | reverse complement strand
AAATGGTGTTTTGAGAGTTGGTCACCGCCTGCCGCTTGGCCGGTGCGCCGACCAGGATCTCGCCGTCTTCCTGGTATGCCACGACCGATGGCGTGGTGCGCGATCCTTCGGAGTTTTCTATGACCTTGGGCAGCCCCGCTTCCATGATGGCAACGCAGGAATTGGTGGTGCCGAGATCGATACCGATAATTTTGCCCATTACTTTTCTCCTTCAATTGCTTGAATAGCCCGGGATTGCGGGCAGATGGAAATACCCATGCAGCCGTTCAGGGCGGGTTGCCGCCCGCGTCCTGCTGCGCAACGGTTACCAGTGCCGGACGCAGCAGCCGGTCGGCAATCAGGTAGCCCTTCTGCAGTACGTTGACAACGGTGTTGGGTGGCTGGTTCGAAGGCACCATCGAAATTGCCTGATGTTTACCGGGATCGAATTTTTCGCCCGGCTTCGGATTCACTTCCGTCAGGCGGGTCTTTTCGAACGCTGACGATAATTGCTTCAGCGTCATTTCGACGCCTTCCCTGAGCGATTCGACCGATGGCGTCTCAACCTCAAGAGCCATTTCCAGGCTGTCCTTCACGGGCAGCAGCGTTTCAGCGAAGCTTTCGATCGCGTATTTATGCGCGATCGCGAGATCTTCCTGCGCGCGGCGGCGGAAGTTTTCGACATCCGCCTTGGCCCGCAAAAAAGCATCCTCCATTTCTGCAAGGCTGGACTCTGTGCGCGCAAGCTGTTCTTCCAGTTGCGGATCATTGAAGTCCGGCTGATCAGCGTCCGATGCCGGCATGTCAGGCGGAGAGAATCGTTCCGCCGGTTTTTCCTGATTTCTCATCTCGTGTTCGTTCTGCATCAAATCACCTCCAGCATGCATTGGCGTAAACCGTTGTGAAGAAAGAAAAGCGGGAACGCATTCCCGTGTCCTGTTTTCCGTGAAAGCAGCCGGCGATAAGCGGCTGCATGTTTTCGAACAGGCGCATGAATGCCGGACGAAATTCCGTCCTGTTTGACGCGATCCGTGGATGGCGGATGCCGGTGCAATCCATGCGGCGGCGATTCCATGCTGGTCCGGCGCCGTGAAATCACCTATGCAGTCGCGTTGCATGATGCGTGCCTGCCTGCCGGAATTCTCGGAGTAAAGTTGGCATATGAATTGCGATGAGTTGTGCACACGCATGACTGCCATGCGAAACAGGTTTCTGCGCAATCCGTTGCGGGAGCAATTCCGGTTCGGCTGGCGCTTCCATTAGCTGGACCACCGTGAAATCGGGAGACTATGATGCCTAACCGCTTTGCTGCGATATCCGGGCTGGCGGCGATCGCCTTTGTGCTGATCGCCGGTTGCACCGAAAAAAGAGACACCGCGCCCGCACAGGTGCAGCCGCCTCCGGCCGCTGCCTCGGCGCCGACGGTCGAGCTGCCGAATTTCGTTACGCTGGTGAAAAAAGAAGGGCCTGCGGTGGTCAATGTCAGCACCACCCGTACGGTGCGGCAAAATGCCGAGGCTGTACCGAATATTCCGCAGGACGATCCGATGTTCGAATTTTTCCGGCGCTTCATGCCGCCGCCGGATACCAAGGAATTCCTGGCGCGCAGCCTGGGATCCGGCTTCATCATCAGCCAGGACGGATTCATTCTGACCAATGCGCATGTCGTCGCCGACACGGACGAAGTGATCGTCCGGCTCACCACCAAGCGGGAATTCAAGGCGAAGATCGTCGGCACCGATCCGCTCACCGATGTGGCTCTCCTCAAGATCGATGCGAGCAGCTTGCCGTTCGTGAAGATCGGCGATCCGGGCAAGCTGGAAGTGGGCGAGTGGGTGGCGGCGATCGGAGCGCCGTTCGGATTCGAAAACAGCGTCACTTCGGGAATCGTGAGCGCGAAAGGACGCTCGCTGCCCGAGGAAACCTATGTCCCATTCATCCAGTCCGACGTCGTGCTGAATCCCGGCAATTCGGGCGGTCCCATGTTCAACATGCGCGGCGAAGTCGTCGGCATCAACTCCCAGATATACAGCCAGACCGGAGGCTACATGGGCTTGTCGTTCACCATTCCGATCGATCTCGCCATGGATATCAGCAAGCAATTGCAGGCCAGCGGCAAGGTGACCCGCGGCCGCATCGGCGTCCAGGCGCAGGAACTGACTTCGGAGCTCGCCGCATCCTTTGGTTTGAAGGATATCAGCGGCGCGCTGGTCGTCATGCTGGAAAAGGGCGGTCCGGCGGACAAGGCGGGCATCCTGCCGGGCGACGTGATCCGGGCGTTCGATGGCAAACCGGTGCAGACTTCCGCCGACCTGGCGCGCCTGGTCGCCGGCACCAAGCCCGGCGCCACAGTCACGGTCGACGTTTGGCGCAAGGGCGTGAGCAAGCCGGTGCAGGTGACGGTGGCCGAACTGCCGCCGGATCGTGCCGCCACGCCGCCAAAGCAGCCGGGCTAGATGCGCGCGAACCGGATCTGCCGCAAATTATCCGCCGCAAATGCGCGAATGCATTGCGAATGCGATAGTTCTCATCGGTGGATATCGACCGGCATGGCGCCCGATGCGCCACGCACCCGCCATGACAGCTGCGTCAAACTTGCGTTCGCAGGAGCCGGCACGGGATATATCAATGCGCGCGCGATACTTGGCAATGCCTGATACCGAAAACTTATTTGCGCGCGTATTGAAACGGCGGCAGTGCCTTCAACGCATCCTTCGTTGCGCCCGGCAGAACGAGCTGGCCGTTCTGCAACTTGATCTGCTCCATCGGTATGGCTACATCGTTTTTTCCGAGGCCGAGAAAGCCGCCGACGCCGATAATGGCGAATGAAGCAAAGGGGAGTTTCGTGTCAGCAGCAGGGGTGATGATCAAGTCGTCGATTTTCCCGATTTTCTGTTTTTGATCGTTCGTCACAGTCTTGCTGAGCATATCTTTTTTTGCACTCCATCCGAGGACGACTGCTTCCATTTCCACCACGGTGACGCCGAGGGGCGCTTTGCCCGCAACCGGCGGCGTTGCCGTGCCGGCTGCTCCAGATGCGCCTGAACCACCCGATGTGCCAGAACCGCCGGATGTGCCAGAACCACCCGATGCACCTGATGTACCCGAACCGCCGGATGTGCTCGGCGGGCTCTGTTGAGCCAATACGACACTGGAAACAAGATAAAAAATGCTCGTCGCCGCAATAACGGTAATACGATTCATGGCCATTTCCTTCGCGATTGAATTTCTTGTTGAACAGAGAGAGGAATCTCTATGGCAGCATGAGGATTACAAGAATCGAAAAACAAAATCAAGCACGTATTCATGTTGTCGTTAGAGATGCTTTTTCATCGGCATTCCTTTCAACGCCGGTGTCTCGATTCCAGCAATTCACATGCCGCGAACGAGGCCGATGAATCGTCCGTCCGGATACGGACTGTCGTACCGTATGCGTTGCGCCGGTTAACATGGGGCGGTGACGGACCGGGTCATCTTTGATGAACAATGTTGCAATCGCGTCGGACCGAACTTCTGCAGCGGAAAATGCAGCGGCCGGATTTGTAAAAAATTCTTCCGCCGGCGACTCGCCATGCATGCCGTGCGTGGCATGCATGGCGGAAGCGGCTGCATATTTTCAGCATTTTTATCCGCGCCGAACCGGCCCGGTAAGGATTACCGGCGTGCCGTAATTCTTACCGCCTCGGCTTGGTGCAATCCGATCCGGCGCGTACGCATGATGCGCGAAGAGGATGCCGAGCCCGGCGACTGCATGCAGGATGTAGTTCTGCCGTTGGCATATCAATTGCGGATAGTTGTGAAATTCTGCGCTATTTCGCAAGAAATATCGCCACGCAAGCCGACTGGAATCAGCATCGGATGATGTTTTACAACGAGTGTTGAAACAGACGGAGGACGAGTTGTGCCGTCCTGCTTGCCATGACGATATTCCCGACGAAACCGCAGCGATAGAGGCACCGGCCTGCAATCCGGAGGCGCCTGGAAATTCCGACCGCCGTACAACGGACACCGGAGAGAGGCCGGATGGGATGAATCGTTTATGTGAAGGAGGTTACCGAGATGAATGAAATGCTTTCGCGATCCTGGGGCACACTCGCATTGCGCGGCGTAATCGCTATCTTGTTCGGTGTGCTTGCACTGATCTGGCCCGACCTGACGCTGCTCGCGCTTGCGGCACTGTTTGCCGCCTATGCGCTGCTGACCGGGGCGGTATTGGCAGTCGGCGCCGTGAAAAACAGGAAAAGCAGCGAGGATTGGTGGCTGCTGCTCCTGATCGGGCTGGTCAGTCTCGGCGCGGGCGCGATTGCCGTCGTGCATCCGGCGCTGACCGCGCTGGTTCTGGTGCTGGTGATGGGAGCCAATGCGCTGATTACCGGCGTACTCGATATCGCCACCGCAATACGCTTGCGCAAGATAATCCGGAACGAGTGGCTGCTGATTCTGAGCGGTGTCGCTTCCATTGTGTTCGGCGTGCTGGTTTTCCTGTTCCCCGATGCAGGGGCGCTGGCGCTGGTGTGGCTGATCAGTCTTTATGCGCTCGTCACCGGCATCCTGATAATGGCGCTCGCTTTCCGCCTGCGCGCCAAGACAAAGACGACTGTGGAATCAGACAGGCGGGTCGGACCGGACAGGCGCATGTCAGCAGCCCATCCTTGACCGGCGGATGGATAGAGCGGCTTCGGGCGGGCGCCGTCCCGGTTGGCAAAGCATGTCCGCCCGTAACCAGAACAACGGAGAAACTTCATGGCTATATCCAAACTTGAAAAGCCGAAATGGCATGCATACTTCGACCATATGTCGAAAATCCTCGATGGCAAGCGAGCCGAAGTCGAAATCGACGCGCTTGCCATCGGCAGCCAGATCGAGGCGGAATGGCTGCCTCTTCTGGGCATTACCTATGATCCGAAAGACGACATTGTCGAAGTTGCTCTCGAAGGTCTGGACCATCTGATCCACAAGCCGCGCGAGGTGTTTGTGGATCAGACCGCGGTCAACCTGAACAGCGTGGAGGTGGTCGATACCGACGACTTCCGGCACATCATCAAATTGCGTGATCCGCTGATGCTGCCGCCGCCGTAATCGACCGGCGAGTTTTCGCGAGGGGAGTGCATGACGTCGAGCGCACGGCGTGCGTATCGAGCATTGCCGGCATTGCTGCGTTTTGACGAATCCAAACCACCGGGACGCCACGCCTGGGAGGAACCTGCAGCGTGCCGAACGGATGGCCGATTGTATGATTTGACATATAGGAGTTTTATCATGAAGTCTGATAGCGATATCAAGATGGATGTAGAGGATGAACTGCGATGGGATCCCGACATCGAGTCGACCGACATTGCGGTCTCGGTGAAGAACGGCGTCGTCACGCTCGCCGGGTTCGTGCCGAGCTATAGCCAGAAATTCGAAGCGGAGAAGGATGTGAAACGGGTTGCCGGCGTGGTCGGCGTGGCCAACGATCTCGATGTGCGGGTGCCTTCCGTGGACCAGCGGCCCGATCCGGAAATCGCACGCGATGCGGTCAACGCGCTCAAGAACGACCTGCCGCTCTCATGGCAAAACATCAAGGTGACGGTTTCCGACGGATGGATCACGCTCGAAGGCTCGGCCGAGTGGAACTACCAGAGGGAACGGGCCGAAGAGGCGGTGCGCTTTGTGAAGGGCGCCAAGGGCATCATGAACATGATCGAAGTCAAGCCGAAAGTCACGCCAAGCGAGATCAAGCGCAAGATAGAAGAGGCGTTCAAGCGCAACGCCGAGGTTGACGCCGACAATATCAAGGTCGAGGCCACCGATGGGCAGGTAACCCTCAAAGGCACGGTACATTCCTGGTTCGAACGCGAGGAAGCCGAACGGGCGGCATGGTTGGCGCCGGGAGTGAAGAAGGTGGAAGACCGGATCACCATCCGGCCTTGATGCGTTCAACGGCGCATTCGCAGCCGGATGTCTGATGCAGGCGGCGGCCGTTCCAGCCATTGAATGAGTTCTGAGAAAACCAAGTGGAACAGCACGCCTTGCCGTACTTTCGGGAAGCCTTGCTGTTTCTCGCGCTGGCCGGCATCCTGATCCCGCTGCTGCAACGCATGCGGGTAAGTCAGGTATTGGGTTTCCTGGCGGTCGGTGCGCTGGTCGGACCTTACGGGATCGGTCTGTGGGCCGGCCGCATCCCGTGGCTTTCCTGCTTTACGTTCACGCGGGCCGAAGGCGTTGCCGCGCTCGCCGAGCTGGGCATGCTGTTCCTGATGTTCACGATCGGACTGGAACTTTCTCCGGCGCGGCTGTGGACTCTGCGCTACTGGGTTTTCGGCGCCGGCATCGCGCAGGTCTGCTTCAGCACCGCAATCATCGGCAGCCTTGCCTATCAGTTCGGCAATCCGCTCGAATCGGCCCTGATCCTCGGCTTCGTGCTGTCGCTGTCCTCAACGGCGGTCGTCATGCAATTGATGGCCGAACGCCATTCGGTGGGTTCTCCGCTCGGCCAGGCCGGCTTTTCCATCCTGATGCTGCAGGACCTGGCCGTGGTGCCGCTATTCATCCTGATCGGCGTTCTGGCAAAGGGAGAACGCGAAAAGCTGATGCCCGTGGTCGCGCTCGCGCTGGTGAAATCGCTGGGCGCGGTGCTGCTGATTTACTTTTGGGGACGGCGCCTGATCCGTCCGCTGTTCCTGTTCTTCGCCCGGCATCACCAGCCCGACCTGTTCATGGCGCTGATCCTGTTGAGCACGCTGGGAATCGCCGGCCTGACTTCGGCGGCCGGGCTGTCGATGGCGCTGGGCGCCTTCCTGGCCGGCCTGGTGCTGGCCGAGACCGAATTCCGCTACGAGGTGGAAGTGATGATCGAGCCCTTCAAGGGGCTGCTGATGGGACTGTTCTTCATGACGGTGGGCATGCAGATCGATGCGCGCGAAGTGGCCCGGGAGCCGCTTTGGATTCCGCTTTCCGTGGCCGGCCTGTTCGCGATCAAGGCGGCGGTGCTCAGCGTGATTTTCCGGATCGGCGGATTCGACTGGGGGCATGCCGTCGAGGGCAGTCTGCTGTTGGGGCAGGGGGGCGAGTTTGCTTTCATCATCGTCGGCCTGACGATATCGGTGGGCCTGCTCGATTCCACGATAGGCCAGTTCATGATGCTCGTGGTCGGAATCAGCCTGTTCGCTACGCCGCTGGCCGCGCAAGCCGGGCGCATGTTCAGGCTCTGGTGGGAGCGGCGTCATCCCGGACAGGCACCGCCGCTGACCGAACCGGCAGCCGAGCCTGCAGACGGCCGGGTGGTGATTGCCGGATTCGGCCGGGTGGGACAACTCCTGGCGCAGATTCTCGCCGAGCAAGGCATACGCTTTGTCGGCATCGAAATCAATGCAGGCCTGGTAGCGCAGCTTCATTCGCGCGGCATGCCGGTCTTCTTCGGCAACGCGGCACGTACCGAAATACTGTCCAAGGTAGACGCGGAACATGCAGCGGCGATCGTGGTGACCATGGATCAGGCGGGAACGGCACAGCATATAGTCGGGGCAGTACGGCGCGAGTATCCGCATGTACCGCTGTTCGCGCGCGCCCGCGACGAGCGGCATGCGGTTGAACTGAAGCAAGCCGGCGCCACCCTGGCCGTTCCGGAAACGCTGGAGTCGGGCCTGCAGCTATGCGCCTTCATATTGCAGACAGTCGGTATTCCCGAAGAAACGGTGGAGCGCGTAGTGGAGACCGAGCGCGAGCGCCGCATCAGCATCCTGCAGGGCGGCGCGGAGCACAAGGATTCAACCCGGCAACCCGATGAAACGGTCCGGCTCAGCCGATGAATGCAGTTGGATGCATTGCAGCGGCGCATGCAGCCCGGTTCGAATTTTGCATCGCACCTTGCGCGTTGCGGCTGTCCCGGATGAGCGGAAGCGCATATGTGCGGATGCCCTGGGCAACGCGCGAACATGGAGAAAAAAATGCAGGAACGAACTGAAACGAACAAGCCTCCGCTGGTGAAAGTCTGCGGCAGGCGAGGCGCGGCCGAAGGATACGCGATCCGCGATTTTCTTTATCGCTGCGATATTCCATTCGAGTGGGTCGAGCTCGATAGCGACGAGGCGGCGCGCTCTCAAGCCGGAGTCCAGAGCCTGAACGATTCGCGGCTGCCGGTGTGCATATTCCCGGACGGCAGCCGCCTGGAATGTCCGACCATCCGGCAGATCATCGAGAAACTGGGATGGTTCACCACGCCGTCGCGCTCCGAGTACGACGTAGCCATCTACGGCGCGGGGCCGGCGGGACTGAGCGCAGCCGTCTATGGCGCTTCGGACGGTCTCAAGACGGTGCTCGTGGAGCGCTGGGCTCTCGGCGGCCAGGCAGGAAGCAGTTCCAGGATCGAGAATTACCTCGGGTTTCCCGAGGGGATCAGCGGGGCGGACCTGGCCGAGCGCGCGCGCGAACAGGCGATGAAGTTCGGGGTTGAAATCCTGCTGGCGCGCGCAGGCGTGCGCGCCGAACTTCAGCCCGGAAAAGGAATCGGTTATCTGGAGGATGGCACCCGGATCGTGGCCCACGCCTCGATTTGCGCCACCGGCGTACAGTACCGGCGGCTCGGCGTGCCCGGCGAAGACCGGTTTCTCGGAGCGGGAGTGTATTACGGCGCCGGCGCCAGTGAAGCAACGCTGACGCGGGACGAGGATATCTATATCGTCGGCGGCGGCAATTCGGCCGGCCAGGCCGCGATGCATTTCGCGCAATTCGCCAGGCGCATCTGCATATTGATCCGCGGCGATTCGCTCAACAACACGCTCTCGCAATACCTGATCGACCGCATCTGTTCCGCCGGGAACATTTCTGTCCTGCCGCGCACCGAGGTCGTCGCCTTGCACGGGAGGGATGTGCTGGAGGAAGTCACGCTTGCCGACCGTCGCGAGAACCGCGAGTACAACGTCAAAACCCGCTGGCTGTTCGTCTGCATCGGCGGCGCGCCGCAGACGGATTGGGCGAAGGAAGTCGGGATTGAGCGCGATGCCGCCGGCTATCTTCTTACGGGGCCTGATCTGCTTCACGGCCGGGAGCGGCCGCGCAACTGGCCGCTGGAGCGCGATCCATATCATCTGGAAACCAATGCTCCCGGCGTATTCGCTGCCGGCGACGTACGCCACGGATCGGTGAAACGGTGCGCGTCCGCCGTGGGCGAAGGAGCAATGGCGGTGGCGCTGGTGCATCGATATCTGTCGAATTGCTGACTCGGCGGCGGCCTTTCCCGAAGATCAGACACCATTACCGGAGAATACGATGGCACAGGAATGCACTCATCTCGACCAGATCAAGATCACCCATACGGACAAGCGTGTCTGTGAAGAATGTATCAAGACCGGCGACAGCTGGGTGCATTTGCGGCTGTGCCTTTCATGCGGGCATGTCGGCTGCTGCGACTCGTCGCCGAACAAGCATGCCAGCAAGCATTTCGGGAGAACGGGTCATCCGCTGGTGCGGTCGATCGAGCCGGGAGAAACCTGGACCTGGTGCTACGTGGACCAGCTGGTGCCGGGAGAGTTCGCGGAGTGATCCCGTGAGGACGCGGTGACGATGCGCAATCCGGTTGCCGCCGCATTGCGCCGGATTACGCGCGGTCATAACGGATATTGCCGCGGTATCTGCTGCGCCGTCACCCAATGGTCGGTGCTGAACTCCTGCATGATCCATTCGCCGCCGAAGCGTCCGATGCCGCTGTTCTTTTCGCCGCCGAACGGACTGTTCGGACTGTCGTCCACGGTGCTGCCGTTGATATGGGTCATGCCCGCCTCGACGCCGAGGGCGAAGCGCAAGCCGCGCGACTCGTCGCGGGTAAAGACTGCGCTCGACAGACCGTACTCGGTGTCGTTCGCCACCCGCAGCGCTTCGGCGTCACCCGTGACCTTGATGAGCGGCGCAATCGGACCGAAGGTTTCGATCTTGGCGATCGCCATGTCGTTCGTCACATCGGTAAAGACCTGCGGCGGAAGCACGAGTCCGTCCGGGTCGCCGCCCAGCACCTGGCGCGCGCCGGCATCGCGTGCCGCTTGCATGTGTCCCATCATGCCTTGCAGCTGCCGCGAGTTGATCACCGGGCCGATGGCTGTATCGGCCTCATCCGGGTTGCCATACTTCAGCTTGCCGGCATGCGCCTTGAAACGATCGACGAATTCATCGTATACCCTGGCGTCCACGATGATGCGGTTCGAGCTCATGCAAATCTGGCCCTGGTGCAGGAACCGGCTCGTCACCGCAGCCGGCACGGCCTGGTCGAGGTCGGCATCGTCCAGCACGACGAAAGGCGAATTCCCTCCCAGTTCCAGCGCCAGCCGCTTGATTGCGGGGCTGCTCGCAGCAAGCTCGGCAACATGTCTTCCGACCGCCGTGGAACCGGTAAACGAGATCATGCGCGGGATCGCATGCGCGGTGAAAGCGTCGCCGATCTCGCTGCTTGAGCCTACCACCACGTTGAGAACGCCCGCCGGCAGCCCGGCTTCTTCATAGATCCTGGCAAGCAGCAAGCCGCCGGTAACAGGCGTGTCCTGCGCCGGTTTCAAGACCACGGCGTTGCCCAATGCGAGAGCCGGAGCGACCGAGCGGTTGGACAGGTAGATCGGGAAATTCCATGGACTGATCACGCCGATCACGCCGACCGGATGGCGGTACACCCGGCTGTCCTTGCCCGGCTCGTCGCTGGCGAGGACGCGGCCGGATACACGGTGCGGGAACGATGCGGCTTCCAGCGTTATGCCGTGCAAAAGGTCCCACTCGATTTGAGCCTTGATGCGAGTGCTTCCCGACTCGTGGATCAGCCAGTCGAGGATTTCGCTGTGGCGCTGTTCCATGATTTCGGCGGCGCGCAGCAAGACCGCGGTCCGTTCGGCAGGCGGCGCGTTGGCCCAGGACACCTGCGCCGCTGCGGCGCTCCGGTAGGCGTCGTCCAGGTCGGAGCAGTCGGCGAGGGACAGTTGCGCGACCGTCTTGCCGGTGTAAGGGTCGACGTCGTCGAGTTTGCCGCTACTGCGGCCGGGTCGCCACGATCCATCGATGTACTGGCCGTCGAAAGCCTCGTAAGGCTGCGGCGCCGGAGTGCCGACGCTCGACGATGGCTGCGCGGGAGCGATTCTGGAAAGCATGATTTCTCCTGTAATTGCGGATCGGCTGGAAAACGGCCTTGCCTCCGCCGCAATGTTGCCGTTGCAATTCGCGTTAATGGAAAACTACTTGCAGCTGCGCATCGCGCCAATCCGCGAATTTCAGGATTCGCGGGCGCAGCGGATATCCGGCCAGATGCGAAAACCATGCCGGTCCGGCGCGGCGTACAGCAATCGCCGGATCCGCGTAAAAATCTTCGGGATTCTTAGTGAACGCGGACAAGCAAGCCCTGCCTAACAAATTGAACCGTTGCCGCGCATTTCTTTCAGATTCGACGCAGGATTCCAATGAAATACAAGGACTATTACCAGGCTTTGGGCGTCGACCGGACGGCATCGGCCGACGACATCAAGAAGGCGTACCGCAAGCTTGCGCACCAATACCATCCTGATGTTTCCAAGGATCCCAAAGGCGAAGAGAAATTCAAGGAAATCGCGGAAGCGTATGCCATGCTGAAGGATCCTGAAAAGCGGCAGGAATACGACAGCCTGGGCCGGCGTCCGGCCGGCGAAAGCTTTACTCCGCCGCCCGACTGGCAGCAATACTACGGCGGAGGCGCCGGCGCCGGGGCGTCGGCCTCGGCTTTCGATGACGTGGACCTGGCCGACATACTGAATGCTTTCAGGTCGGGCGGCCGAAGCGACGGGCGAGGACGCGGCCGGGCAAGCTTCCCGATACCGGGCGAGAACTATGAAGTGTCCGTCTCTGTCCCGCTGGAAAAAATCTATAGCGGCGGCGAGACCAATGTCACGGTGGAACTGCCCGAATACGACGAACATGGCTTGCCGCATCGCGTGTCGCATACTTTCCGCGTCACCATTCCGAAGGGAGCGGTGGAAGGACAGCGCCTGCGCCTCGCCGGCAAAGGCGGGCCGGGCCGCAACGGCGGCAAGCCCGGCGACCTGTATATCGTCCTGGCAATCGCGCCGCACCCGCTGTATCGGGTGAGCGGACGCGACCTGTACCTCGATCTTCCGCTGGCACCCTGGGAGGCGGTGCTGGGCGCCGCAGTCGAGATCCCGACCCTGGGCGGCAACGTGGAACTCAACATCAAGCCGGGCACTTCCTCCGGCCAGCGCTTGCGTCTTGCCGGGCGCGGGCTGCCGTCGTCGGGCGGCGGCGCGGGAGATCTGTACGCAGTGACGCAGATAGAGGTGCCCAGGAAAGTCAGCAAACGCGAACAGGAACTGTATCAGCAGCTTGCCGCCGCTTCGGACTTCAATCCGCGCAAGCATTTCAAGACGGAGGCGAAATGAAGATCGATGTTGCGGAATGGATCTGGCTGAATGACCAAGGTGTCTGCTCGGCCCGCTATCTGGTCGAAGTGTCCGGCTTGTCGAACGAAGAGCTCGACGACCTGATAGAAAATGGCGTCATCGTGCCGGTCGACGACAACGCGCAGCCGAAGTCGTTTCAGCTGCGGTACGTCGTTATCGCGAACATGGCGCGCAGGCTGCGCGACGATTTCGAGCTCGACCGGCACGGCGTGGCCCTGGCCCTGACCCTGATGCGGCGCATCGATGAACTGGAAGCGGAGCTGAACTCGGTGCGGGCGGCTCAGTCATACCATTTCGACTCAGGGCCGAAACCGGCTTCCGGCACACAGGCATGACGTGTTCAAATCGATACCGGATGCAGCAACGCTGCGTCATCCCGCCAATGAAACAGATGTTAGCGACTTACTGAAGGATTCCCATGAGCGACTCTTTGCACATCGTCTGTCCGCACTGCGACACCGTGAACCGCCTCCAGGCCGACAGACTGAATGATCATCCCACCTGCGGCAAATGCACGCGCCAGATGTTTACCGCCAAACCCATTGAGGTCGACAGCACCCGCTTCACGAAGCACATCACCCGCAACGACATCCCGGTGCTCGTGGATTTCTGGGCGCCCTGGTGCGGACCGTGCCACATGATGGCGCCGGCCTATGAACAGGCTGCGCAGCGTCTCGAGCCCGGCATCCGTCTTCTCAAGCTGGACACCGAACAGGCCAAGGACTTGGCCATGCGTTACAACATACGCAGCATTCCTACCATGGCGCTGTTCAAGAACGGCCGCGAAGTGGCGCGCCAGGCCGGCGCCATGGATGCCGGCCGCATCGTTGCATGGGCGCAGTCCCAGGTCCAGGCCCAGCCTGCATAGAGACGCGCCGCCGGCGGGTTCCGCGAATGATCTGCATGCGCGCATACGCGCGTCCGGTTTGGTCCGGACGGCCGGCGCGAAGACACTGAAGGGTTGTCAATGAACGGTTCCGAAGATCCTGTCCCGCAACCGATGCCGGCATCCGGCTTCGGCAACGAGCAGCAGGTGCGGGAGGTCATGGACAGTCTCAGTCCGGCCGTGTTCGTCGGCCTGCTGACCGTTGACGGCATCCTGACTTATGCCAACCGGGCGGCTCTCGAAGCGATGGGAGCAAAACTGGAAGACGTGCTGGGCAAACCGTTCGACAGCACTCCGTGGTGGAGCTTTTCCGAAATTTCCAGGAAAAGGCTGCGCGACGCGATCCAGGCAGCCGCCGCCGGCGTGGCCTCGCATTTCGAATTTTCTTTCAGGAACGTGCGCGGCCAGATATTGACGATGGATTTCACCCTTAACCCGGTGTTCGGCCATCGCGGGCAGGTGGCTTATCTGATCCCGTCGGCGCGCGAAGTCACGCAGCGCAAGCTGGCCGAACATGCATTATGCGTCACCCAGTTCGCCGTCGATCATGCCTACAGCGCGATATTCCAGCTCGCCGCCGACGGGCGCATGCTGTATGTCAACAATTCCTGCTCACGTCTGCTAGGCTACTGCCGCAATGATCTGCTTGCCCTGCATATCTTCGATATCGACCTTCAGTTGTCCGCGGCCAATTGGCCCGCACGCTGGAAAGAATTGAAGGAGCGCAATCTGCTGCGGTACGAGTCGGTGTATCGGCATGCGAAAGGGCACGAGATTCCGGTCGACGTGTCGGCCAGCTATATCGAATACGAAGGGGAGGAGTATTGCTTCTTCTATTCGCTGGATATCACCGACCGCAAGGCAGCGGAGAGGCGTATCTATTGCATGACGCACTATGACCCGTTGACAGGCCTGCCCAATCGCACTCTGCTGAGCGAGCAATTGGCCCGGATGCTCGCGGGCGCCGATGCAAACCGGCAGACTGTCGCCGTCATGGTGATCGGGCTGGACCGGCTCAAGCTGGTCAATGAAGCGCTCGGCCATGCCGGCGCGGATGAAGTGCTGCGCATATGCGCGAAAAGGATCACGGATTGCGCGTGCGGCGTGCGCATGGCCGCGCGCATCGGCGCCGACAAATTCGCCATCCTGATCCCCTCCGATTCGGCCGATGCGGCTGCGCCGCTGGAGGTGGCCAAATGCGTGATGGACGCGTTGGCGGCGCCGATTTCAGTCGAAGGGCAGGAGATTTTCATCAACTGCAGCATTGGTCTGACCGCCTATCCGCAGGATGGCGATAACGCCGAGGAACTTCTGAAGAATGCATCGACCGCGCTGCGTAGGGCGGAACGGCACGGCGGCAATGCGATACACGTTTATTCTTCCAGTTCCGAGAGCAGGAATCCCGGCCGCCTGTCGATGGAAACGGCGTTGCGGGGCGCGCTGAAGCGGAATGAACTGGCCGTCCATTATCAGCCGCAATTGAATCTGTCCACGGGAAGAATCTGCAGCGTCGAGGCGCTGCTTCGATGGCGGCATCCTGAAAACGGATTGATTTCGATGGCGCGGTTCATTCCGATCGCCGAAGAAACCGGCCTGATTCTGCCGATGAGCGAATGGGTGTTGCAGCAGGCATGCATGCAGCTCGGCACCTGGTCGCGGCAGGGAATCAGCGTCGAACGCATGGCCGTCAACTTGTCGGCTCGCCAGTTCCGGCAAAAGGATCTGACGCACCGGCTGGAGCAAATCCTGCACGACACCGGAACCGATCCCGGTTCGCTGGAACTGGAACTGACCGAATCCATGCTCGTGGATGACATCGAGGCGGCGATGGAAACCATGTCCTCGCTCAAGGAAATCGGCATCCATATGTCGCTCGACGATTTCGGCACCGGTTACTCAAGTCTGAGCTACCTGAAGCGGTTTCCGATCGACAAGCTGAAGCTCGACCAGTCGTTCGTGCATGAGATCACCACGGATCCGAGAAGCGCCGCCATCGCAGACGGCATCATCGCCCTGGGTCGCCGGCTGAAGCTCACCGTCCTCGCCGAAGGCGTCGAAACCGAGGAGCAGCTTTCCATGCTGCACGACAGCGGGTGCGACATGGCGCAGGGCTATTTGTTCTGCCGGCCCCTGCCGGCCGAAAGACTGACCGCATTGCTGTGCGGCCCGCCTTCGGATTTTTCCCTGTACCGCGACCAGAACAGCAAGACGGTCATGTAACCGCACGGGCTCGCATATGGCGGCCTTGGCGTCTTCACGCAAAGGCATCGTAGCGGTTGAGGTAAATCAATGTGCTCACCTTTTGCAGGCAGAACATGTATTAGAACTCATTTCATCAATATCCACCTGTGCGTTCGAGCCGAAAAAGCTCTGGCTCGAACCCTTCGGGAACGGGTCTGGGCGGCGCACCGCGTTGTTGCACCGCTCGCAAAGGGAACCACCCTTTGCTTCGCGTCTCCCTTGCAGGGCGCATCTGCGCTTGCAAGCGCAGACCGTTGCGCAGGCGTGCAGCATGCTGCACGAATTCCCTGCTCCACCCTGGCGCTGCATCCGTCCAGACCACGTTCGCACATATGGATATTGATGAAATGAGTTCTAAAAAAATTAACGCCCCGTGCAATCCGACGGGGCAAAATTTCATCAGACTGAATGAAAGAGCGTAAATGCTTCCAGGCTCTTCATCAGAGTGAAAAAGGATTATCCCTCTGCCTGCTACTTTTCCAGGCGTATGCTGCTCACCGTATCGAGAACGGATTCAGGCTCCTCCGCTTCATCCTCGGTTTCATTGCTGAGATGCTTTTGCATCCGTTCGGGATCGAGGTCGCCGGTCCATTTGGCCACCACGATGGTCGCCACACCGTTGCCGATCAAATTGGTCAA
>JAQGLW010000036.1 GCA_028292665.1 Herminiimonas sp. | reverse complement strand
ACAAATTCCGTTTTTCGAAACATTTCGAAACAATATCGCTGATGAATATTCCCGGATATCGACACGTCTTTCGCGTGACATCAAAACAGCCCGGCAAATACAACGCTTTCGCATGGATACTGTCGGTGGTTTGAATTTAATCAATCGAGCGCAGTCAAAAATCCTATTAAATGAGTTCGGATGAACCGGCTGTTCGACGTATCGGAGGCTGCCGATTTAAATATGGAAAAAATCTTCATCGCAAGTTGCATGCTTTATTGCTCCCTGATTTACGCATCGATAATGGCAGAAAGCCTGAAAGTTTTATGATTCCCTGGACGAAAATAACCATGTTTGGCGACACCGTCGTGATGATGCCGGCTGCTGCAGCAATCATTATATGGCTCGTCGCAGGTCGCGCATGGCGCATGGCGTTCTGGTGGGGCCTGCTGTTTACGACTGGCCTTTTTGTCGTAGTCGCCACGAAAATCGCTTTCATAGGATGGGGCATCGGAATCGATGCGCTGGACTTTACCGGCATCAGCGGGCATTCGATGCGTGCGACTGCGGTGCTGCCGGTGATTTTTTACTTGCTCCTGCAAAAATCGTCGCCGCCAGTCAGAACATCAGGCGTGGCGATGGGCCTTGCGCTCGGCATGTTGATTGGCGTTTCACGTATTGCGTTGCATACGCATTCTGTTTCGGAAGTGGTCGCGGGAGCTGTTTTAGGCAGCAGCATCAGCGTCGGCTTCATCCGGATTTCAGACTCTTTGCCGAAACCTGCGTTGAATCGCTGGCTTATCGCATTCAGTCTGCTTGCATTGTTTCCGACGTCATATGCGGAACCGGCGCCTACCAATCACTGGGTGAATGCAGTGGCGCTCTACCTTTCCGGGCACGACAAGCCGTACGTACGCACAACCGGAAGATTAGCCCGGCCTGATTACGTGTACGAATCCCGGTTGCAGCAATAATCCGAAATGCTGCGGCATTACTGGGTGGTGAAAGACCAGCTCCGATTGACTGCCGTACCGCTGACCGTGCCGATGAATTGCACGTCATATGTAGTGTGCGCCGATAGCACGTTCAGCGGGATGATCGCAGCAACCGACGCCGGCGTCTCGGCGTTGTTCGCATGCGATAGCAACTGGGCCGGCAACGGCGCCCCGGCATGCTCTTTCAGCGTGAAGCTCTGGACGCCCACCGTAGCGGTGATGTCGGCATGGATACTGATCGGATAGCCGACTTCATTCTGGTTCGGCACCGGATCCGGTGTTTCTCTATCGCTATAGAAAATAGTTGGTACGCGTTGCTGGTTTGCGGCCGGATAGGTGATGAAATTGCCGCGTCCGATGCCGGAATCCAGACCATTGGCGGCAAAGTCGGTGGTGAAATAAGTATATCCGCCGGATACCGTTGCGGCGCCGATACCGGCTTCCTTGAAGGTCGGCTCGAAAATCAGGAAACGATGATAAATCGCAGCAATCAGATCGTCGGCTGCATTAAAGCCGGAAGTGTCGCCGGTGGCTGAAATGACTTCGCCGTATGCATAGCCGTTTTGGTTGAATGCATAGCCGGCCGCTTTCAACCGATCTGCCAGCGTCGCGCCGGTAAAGCCGGGTTTGCCCGCCGTCTCGTCATGCGTAATGGTGTCGTTGAGTTTCTGGTAATTGGAATGGGATTGCGCTGCGAAGTCGAGCGCGCCGTTGCGCGCAATGACGGACAAACCCAATTGCTGGCGGCGATAATTAAACCAGTTGAAACCATCGACTTCGGTGCTGCCGGTAAATCGCGGCGCATTCGGCTCCTGAGCAAGCGGTAGTTGTGCTGCGGATGTGACAGCGGCAGGCGCACCAGCGGACGATGCGGAGGAAGACGGTGCGGATTGGCTGTCGCCGCCGTTACCGCCGCCGCATGCAGCCAGCATTGCAGCGGCCAATGTAGAAATCAATAGTGCTGTTGCTTCGGAAAGCGGATGATGCGATCGTGACATGTGATGCCCTTCTAAAAACCCCGAATATCTCCAGGCTTACCGCTTTAGCCATAAGCGCAATCGGATTTGACGCCGCGGCCGGCATTCCGTTTCAAATTTCTTTGTAAACAATGGAACTTCGAGAAGCTTTCCGGCGAAGTCTTGAGCGAAAACAAGTATGCCGAATGACATGCGGATTTCCGCAATTCCTGCGGCATTAGCGAGCTTGAAATCGACGTGGAAAAAAGCCGGCTGCGTTGATCCGGCGAAGATTGCCGACAAGTACCCGGCGCGGCTGACGGCTTGTCCGGCACCAGGCGATTCGGCAGGAAATGAACTTATTTTGCAGGAAAGCGCACCACTGCTTTCAATCCTGGGCCATGGGCGGTATCCGACAGCGTAATGTGGACGCCATGTAAAACGGCGATGTCCCGTACGATGGCGAGTCCCAAACCGGCGCCGCTCGCATCGGTTTGCTGCGCTGGCTGCGTGCGGTAAAACGGTGCGAACACGCGCTCGCGCTCCAGTGCGCCGATGCCGATGCCGGTGTCCTCCACTTCGAGCACCGGCTCGGCGCCGCCATGCACCCTCAGCGTTACCTTGCCTCCCTGCGGGGTGTAACGGATTGCGTTATCGACCAGATTGGCAACCAATTCATGCAGCAGCAATGCATTGCCGATTACATACGCATCGCCGGCGGCTTCCAGCGACAGGTCGATTCCTTTTTTAACCGCCGCCTGGGCCAGTTCCAGCCCGACCTGACGTACGATACCGTTGAGCAGCAACGCTATCATTTCGCCTTCCGCCGCACCGTGCTCGGCGCGTGCCAGTGTCAGCAGGCGATTGGCAAGGTGGACGGTTGAATCGGTGGTTTTTGCAATGCTTTCGACGATTTCACGCATCATGTGCGGATCGTTCTCGCGCAACGCGAGTTCGGCCTGCGTCTTGAGCACCGTCAGCGGCGTGCGCAACTGATGCGATGCGTCGGCAATAAAGCGGCGCTGTCCGGCAATCAGCGTTTGCAGGCGCGCCATGTAACCGTTCATTGCAGCCACCAAAGGACGCAGTTCCTTGTGCACCAGCGCCGGATCGAAGTCGGACAGATCAGTCGGTCCACGCGCTTCGACATCGCTTCTCAACCGCATCAGCGGAAGCAGCACGAAGCGCACGGCAAACCAGGCCAGCAGCGCGGCTGTCAGCACAAGCGCAGCCTGTCGCCATAAGGTGTCAAACAAAATCTTGCGCGACAGATCGTTCCGCGCATCGAGCGATTCGCCGACCTGGATCAGCGCAATGCCGCGCATCGAATCGTCGTACACCGGCTGATAGAGCGCTGCAATGCGCACCGGCTCGCCATGGTAATTGGCATGGTAGAAACGCACCAGCGCCGGGTAGATATCCGAGCGCGGCACATTCGGGGGCAACGCAGGAAGGTCGTCATAACCGGACACGAATTCGCCGTTCACGCCGGTCACCTTGTAATATATGCGGCCCAGCGTGTCGGTCTCGAAACTGTCGAGGGCAACATACGGCACGTCGGCCACGACCTTGCCGTCCACGATCGACACCCGCTCAGCCAGCGCGCGCGTCGACGCCAGCAGCGACCGGTCATATGCGAGGTCGGCTGCGTCAAGCGCATTGTGGTACACCGATACCGCATTGATCGCCACCAGAATTCCGAGCGGAATCAGCAGCCAGCGCAACAGCTGTCCGCGCAGGCTGCCGAGCGGCTTGGGAACCGGATCGTCGGCCATCGCCGCGTCTGCCCGGTTCATTCCCGCATCGCGCCGTGTCATTTCTATTCCTGCGCTTCGAGCAGATAACCCAATCCGCGCAACGTGGTGATGACGACGCGGCCGGCTTCTGCATGCTCGAGTTTCTTGCGCAGGCGATGAATATAAATTTCAATCGCATCGACGCTGGCGTCGTCATCGAGCGTGAATACTTCGGCAAACAGTTTTTCTTTCGGCACTACCCGGCCGGCGCGCGTGATCAACGCTTCGAGTACCGCATATTCGCGCGGCGTCAGCGCCAGTGCGGCATCGCCATACGTAAACATCCGCGATACGGTATCGAACGACAGCGCGCCACAGTTCAGCCTGACTGCTTCATTGCCTTGTGTGCGGCGCAGCAAAGCTTTCACCCGCGCTTCCAGTTCGGCCAGTTCGAACGGTTTGGCAAGATAATCGTCTGCTCCGAGATTCAGGCCCTGAACCCGATCGTTCAAGCCGCCGCGTGCAGTCAGGATCAGCACCGGCGTCTTGCTGCCGCGCGCGCGCAGCCGCTTCAGTACATCCAGTCCATCCATCTTCGGCAGCGTCAGATCGAGAATGATCAATGCATACTCTTGCGTATGCAGCAGCGTATCGGCGTCTGCGCCATTCATCGCGCATTCGACCGACAAATGGGCATCATTCAATGCCTTGGCAAGCCAACGCGAAAGTTCGGCATGGTCTTCGACCAGTAAAATGCGCATGATCAAGAAAAAAACAATAGAAATGAAAGCAATTTGAAAGGCAGTTGCGCGTATGTTTCGCACATACAATTACAACAAGAGAGACAAACGTCATGCATCTGCCTGTTTTTCATCATACCTAGATTCGCAACATTTGGAAAAGCGCAAGACCGGCCGGCGCCGGACGGAATTGTAATCGGCCAACCGTTCAGGTAGGCAGGATACGGCAAAAACGAATAATTCAGAGTGGCGATGAAAGCAGATTGAAAGGCCGCATCGGCCACAATGCGCGCCACTCTATTGGGGAGCTTTTAAAAAAATGTGGGGCAAGGTCAACCGGGCGATCAGAACATTGGCGGCATGCGCACTGGCCGGCCATGTTTGCGCAGCCGCAGCCGGGGAATGCATTGTACCGTCCAAGCCGGGCGGCGGTTTCGACCTGACCTGCAAACTGGCGCAAAAAGGACTGCAGGCAACTGCCGGGAAAACACCGCAGGACGCCGCGTTGCGCATCAGCTATTTGCCTGGAGGCATTGGCGCGGTCGCGTGGGGCTCCATGGTATCGCAGCGACGTGCCGAACCGGATACGCTGGTTGCATTCTCGGGAGGGTCGCTGCTCAATGTCGCGCTGGGCAAGTTCGGCAAGGCATCCGCTGCGGATGTGCGCTGGGTAGCGGCTGTCGGCATCGACTATGGCATGATCGCGGTGCGCGCAGATTCGCCGTACAAGACGCTGCGCGATCTGGTCGATGGACTCAAGCGTGATCCCGGCAAAATAACGATCGGCGCCGGCGGCACCATCGGCAGCCAGGACTGGCTCAAAATGGCGCTGATTGTAAAGCCGAGCCATGTCGATCCGAAAACGCTGCGTTTCGTTGCGTTCGAGGGTGGCGGCGAATCGTTCACCGCATTACTGGCCGGCCATGTGCAGGCAGTGTCGGGCGACGTATCGGAAGCCTCTTTGCATGCGATGACGGACAAGATCCGGGTACTTGCGGTATTGTCGGAAAAGCGCCTGCCGGGTGTCCTGGCGCATGTGCCGACCGCGCGTGAACAAGGCTTCGATCTGGTATGGCCGATCATTCGCGGCGTGTACATGGGGCCGCAAGTGCCGGATGAGAATTATCGCAGATGGGTAAGCGCTTTTGATCATATGATGGCAAGCAGATCTTACGATCAATTGCGTGCCGCGCATGGTTTGTATCCGTTCTCGATGACCGGATCGGCACTGACCGAATATATTAAAAAGACCACGGAAGGTTACAGTCAGCAGGCAAGGGAATTAGGGTTGGTTCGGTAGAGTAGTATTGTTCAACAATAAATCAGGAGGTGACACATGTTTTCAAGAAACACTATTGCAGCAGTATTGGGCACCGTATTTTTAGCGGCATCGGCCGGCGTTTGCGCGCAGGCGCCCACCGGCTATCCGGCCGACTATGCGAAAACGATCGAGAGTGCCAAAAAAGAAGGCAAGCTGGTGATTTACAGCGCGACCGACGCCAAGGCGGCTGAATCGCTCATCAAGGATTTCAGCGCGCTCTATCCCGGCATCAAGGTTGAATACAACGACATGAATTCAACCGAAATCTACAGCCGCTTCATTTCCGAAGTGGCGGCCGGCGGCGCCACCGCCGACCTGTTGTGGTCGTCGGCGATGGACCTGCAGGTCAAGCTGGTATCCGACGGTTATGGGCTGACTTATAAATCGGCCGAAACGGCAGCGGTGCCGGCATGGGCGAACTGGAAGGATGCCGCTTACGGCACTACCTACGAACCGGCGGTCTTCGTCTACAACAAGCGGCTGGTGCCTGCGAACGAAGTGCCGGCCACGCATGCCGACTTTGCCAAGCTGATCACGACCAAGCTCGACAAATACAAGGACAAGGTCACGACCTACGACATCGAAAAATCCGGCGTCGGCTTCATGTTCATCACACAGGATTCACGCGAAAATCAGCAGTTCTGGAATTTCGCGAAAGCGCTTGGTGCGGCGAACGTGCGAGTGCAGTCTTCCACCGGCACCATGCTGGAACGCCTCTCTTCCGGCGAAAACCTGCTCGGCTATAACATCCTCGGTTCTTATGCATTGGTGCGCGCCAAGAAAGATCCGTCGATCGGCGTGGTGATTCCGAAGGATTACACGCTGGTGCTGTCGCGCGTGATGTTCATCAACAAGTCCGCAAAGAATGTCAACGCAGCCAAGCTGTGGCTGGACTATACCCTGTCCAAGCGCGGCCAGACTGTCATCGCCAACGATGCGCAACTGTATGCGATTCGCAACGACGTCAAAGGTGAAACCACGTCGGCGGACCTGCTCAAGCAACACGGCGCCAGCCTGAAACCGCTGCCGGTCAGCCCGATGCTGCTGCAGTATCTCGACCAAAGCAAGCGGCTCGCCTTTCTGAAACAGTGGAAAGAAGCGGTAAGCAAAAAATAATGGGCTGCCCCGGCGCCATAATCCTTTGGCGCCGGGCACCTCTTTCCACGCAGGACAGGGGTAAGGTATCCATAGAATCGAGACGTCCATGCAAACTCTTCCTCTCCCTCATGCCACTCCGTCGCACAGCCTGACGGCTTCCGGTTTCCTGACGCGCCTCAACTGGCCGCGCGGCGTGATTGTGACGCTTACGCTAATCGCCATTTTTCTGCCGCTGACACTGATTTTTTATCAAAGCTTTCTGTCGGCGCCGTTTTTTTCCCCCGTCAGGGAATTAAGCCTTGAGCCGTACCGCTTCATCTTCGACGATCCGGATTTCCGCATCGCATTCCGCAATGGTTTCCTGCTCGCTGCCGGCCTCGCGCTGATCGCAGTGCCGCTCGGCGCGATGCTGGCATTTCTGATGGTGCGCACCGATTTGCCGGGCCGGAACTGGATTGCGCCGCTGCTGCTGGTGCCTATTTTCGTATCGCCGATGGTAATCGCGTTCGGCTACGTAGTATCGATGGGACCGGTCGGATTTTATACGCTGTGGGTCAAACAGATCATCGGCATCCAGCCCTGGAATGTCTACGCGTTCCCGAGCATCGTGATCATCGCCGGGTTGACGCATGTACCGCACGTCTACCTGTATGCCTCCGCTGCGCTGAAAAGCCTGGGCTCGGATGTCGAGGAAGCGGCGCGCGTGGCCGGCGCATCGCCGCTCCAGGTTGCATTGAACGTGTCGCTGCCGATGATCATGCCGGCGCTGGCGTATTCCGGCGTGCTGGTATTTTTCCTCGGCTTCGAAGTATTCGGCCTGGTGCTGGTTCTGGGCGACCCGGAAGGCCATCTGGTGCTGGCAACCTATCTGTTCAAGCTGACCAACAAGCTCGGCACGCCGTCCTATCATTTGATGGCCGCCGTCGCCGTGTGCCTGGTCGCGGTGACGATGCCGCTGGTGATGATTCAGCGCTGGCTGCTGAAATCCGCCAACAAATATGTATCGATCAAGGGCAAGGGCGCGCGGCAGAAAGCGCTGCCGCTCGGCAAATGGAAGTGGATCTCATTCGGCCTGATCGCTGTATGGCTGCTATTTACCATCATCGTGCCGATTTCGGGCATTGTATTGCGCGCATTCGTGTCGCATTGGGGCGATGGCGTCAAGCTGGCCGAGGTACTGACACTGGAGCATTTCCGCGATATATGGGAACAGCCGGCGCTGATGCGCGGCATTACCAATACCATCCTGATCGGCGTGGTCGGCGGCGCCGTTGCCGTCATTTGCTATAGCGGCATTGCGCTGGCGATGCACCGCAAACCGGATGGCATCACGCGCCTTCTCGATTACAGCGTGCTGGTGCCGCGCGCGGTCCCGGGCCTGCTGGCGGGCCTGTCGTTTCTATGGGTGTTTCTGTTCGTGCCGGCTGTGCTCGATAACATGCTGAAGTGGTTCGACAACGATGCCGCACGCTGGCTGAGCGACAACCTGATTCCGCAGTTGCGTGCCGTGCGGTCAACCATTTTTTCGGTATGGCTGGCGTACTCGGTGGTGTGGCTGGCATACGGCTTGCGCCTGATCACGACGGCCCTGCTGCAAGTCGGACCGGAGCTGGAAGAGGCTGCCCGCGCTGTCGGCGCCAAACGGGGACAGGTTACGCGAGACGTGACCTTGCCGCTGGTGCGTTACGGCTTGATCGGCGCATGGCTGATGGTATTTCTGATTTTCGAACGCGAGTATTCGACCGGCGTGTATCTGCTGTCGCCCGGCACCGAAGTCATCGGCGCGATGATCGTATCGATGTGGGGCGCCGGCGCTGTGGACTTGGTGGCTGCATTGTCGTTCATCAATATCACGCTGGTGGCGATCGGTCTCGGCATCGCGCTGCGCTTCGGTGTGAAGCTGCACGATTAAGCATATGTATTGCGGGACAGGGTTGAGCGTCGATGAAGACACCCGGACGGGTTGGCGCTACTCGGTCCCGACAACTTGGGGAAAATAAAATGTCAGAACTTACCGTCAATGATTTATATCTGGACTACGGCACCGGCGCCAGCGCGAATGCGATTCTCAAAGGCGTGTCGATGGAATTGCAGCGCGGCGAAGTAGTCGCATTGCTGGGCCCGTCCGGCAGCGGCAAGACGACGCTGTTGCGCGCGGTGGCGGGACTGGAAAGCCCGAAGGCCGGCACCATTCGGATCGGCGACCGGAGTGTGTTCGACGGCGAGCGCAAGCTGGAGATGCCGGCCGAAGAACGTAATCTCGGCCTTGTCTTCCAGTCTTACGCACTGTGGCCGCACAAGACCGTATTCGACAATGTCGGGTACGGCTTGAAGTTGCGCAAGATGGCCGGCAGCGAGATTGCCGAACGCGTTAAAAACGTGCTGACGCAACTCGGCCTCGGCCTTCTGGGAGAACGCTTCCCGCACCAATTGTCCGGCGGCCAGCAGCAGCGGGTGGCGATTGCACGCGCGCTGGTGTATAACCCGCCGGTGATCCTGCTGGATGAACCGCTGTCGAATCTCGATGCCAAGTTGCGCGAGGAAGCGCGCGCATTCCTGCGCGAACTGATTGTGCGGCTGGGCTTGTCGGCCCTGATGGTGACGCACGATCAGAGCGAAGCGATGGCGATTTCCGACCGCATCCTGCTGCTTAACAACGGCAAGATCGAGCAGCAAGGCGCGCCGGAAAGCATGTACGAAACGCCGGATACATTGTTCACCGCCGAGTTCATGGGCAGCAATAATCGCCTGCGCGGCAGAGTACTGCAGCGCAACGGCACGCAGGTCATGCTCGATGTCGATGGCACCACGATGACCGGCACTGCGCGCGGCGGCAATGTCGGTGCCGATATCACCGCGATGATCCGGCTTGAGCAAGTGCGCATTTCCGATATGCAAACCGACAATGCGCTCAAATTGCCGCTGTCGACCTGCATGTATCTGGGCGATCGTTGGGAGTGTCTGTTCCATCGCGGCGGGACGGCCGAATCCGGATTGCGCGCATATGCGCCGCGCAGGCTGGAGGCAGGCGAATACTGGCTGCAGCTGCCGCATGATAAGCTTTGGGTTTTTTAATCCTGTCGCTTCGAGCGCAGCTGCTCCGCTGCCGATTGCGCGCCTGACTGACCTTCACTCTGTTTGCGGGAGGGAGTGAGCATTAATTCGATTGCCATGCCTTTTTTATCGCGCGCTGATTTACCGCGGCTCATTCTTACCCTGTTGCTCGGCTTCATTGCCGCCAATCTTTGCGTCTGGCTCAACACGCCGCTGCCATGGATGATCGGTCCGCTGTTTGCAACCGCTGCGGCGCGCATGAGCAACGTCCATCTGTATTGTCCGGTCCAGGTGCGCGAGGCCGGACAATGGGCCATCGGCACCTCGCTCGGCTTGTATTTCACGCCTACCGTACTGAAGGTGCTGGCATCTTATATCGGGTTTATCGCCGTGGGCGTTGTCTTTGCGGTGATGCTCGGCATCGCGTGCGGCTGGCTGCTGCACAAGCTGTCCGGCGTCAATCAAACCACCGCATTTTTCGCGATGGCTGTGGGCGGCGCGTCGGAAATGGCGGCGCAGGGCGAGCGCCATGGCGCCGCGGTGGATCGCGTCGCCGCCGCGCACAGCTTGCGCATCATGATGGTCGTGGCGATCATCCCGTTCGCTTTCAAGTTCTGGGGAGTGCACGGACTCGATCCATTCATGCCCGGCACACGCATCGTCAATTACGGCGGACTGGCCATTCTGGTCGCGTTGACCAGCCTCGGCGCACTGGGCATAAAACGGCTGGATTGGCCGAATGCATGGGTCATCGGTCCGCTGGCGATCGCGATTGCGCTGACTTCCTTCAGAATCAATTTATCCGCACTGCCGGAATGGGCGGTGCATTTCGGTCAACTCTTCATCGGCGTGTCGCTCGGCACGCGCTTCACGCCGGAATTCCTGCATACCGCGCCGCGTTATCTGTTCAGTGTCGCGTTATGCGGTCTGGCAGCGCTGCTGCTGGCGGCCGGATTCGGCCTCGGACTGGCGTATATGAGCGGGATGCACCCGGCGACCGCGATTCTGGCAACTTCGCCCGGCGGCATCGCGGAAATGAGCCTGACCGCGAAAACACTGGAGCTGGGCGTCCCGATCGTCACGGCATTTCACGTCACGCGCATGTCGATCCTGGTGTTGATGATCGGACCGCTGTTCAAATCGATCAGGTATTTTCGGGCACGGCGCGCCAGCGGCATCTGAAACATGCGCGGCTCGTGTCAGCGTCGATTGAATACACCTAACTCCCGATTCTTCAGCACGTTGTCCCACGCGAAAATTTGCCCGTTCATTACCACATAGACGCCATGCGCCAGGGTTTGCACCACACCGAAGGCAAAACCGAAGTTGAACAGCGCGTCGGAATTTACGATCTCATACGGGATCATCGCGCCGGTCAGCACGATGGTCTTGGCAAGCCCGGCCTGACCCAGCACCCAGGCGGTTTCAGGCATTGTGTCGGTGCCGTGGGTAATGACAATGCATTCCTCGGCAGCGCTCTTGCATGATGTCAATATGCGCAACCGATCGGCGTCTTGCATGTCGAGCGAATCGAGGAAAGGCAATTGCTCCACATGGACCGGCAGCGTAATCCGCGCCCGATCAATGGCGGCGGGCAGGTGGCCGGCGCTGAATGTCAGCTTGCCGGCGATTTCATCGTAATGCTTGTCAAAAGTGCCGCCGGTGGCAATCACGCGAACTGTCATATGGGATCGAAGATGGGTGGGTGGATGGAATCGGATTGCCGAATTCGTTATCATAATCTGAATCGGAAAGCGCAAGTTTGCCGGTCAAAAGATTGATCGTGCAGCGCTCCGTTGCCCGGAATGCAATCGTCGGCGATAGCCATGGGTTCTTCCTTTTCTGCGATTAAAACCGATCCGGATAACAACGGCGAATGAACCGGCGGATACGGCAGAAGAGAAGTCTGCATCCGTTTTAAGCGGCCCGCCAGGCTTTAGCCGATTCCGGCAGCGATTGTCAACTCAAATATTTTTTGACGGCTACGGATTTTAAACGGGTAATTACTATCCAAAACGCGGGTCCGACAGCGCCGAGCATGCATTTTTACATGCAAACCGATTGCCATCGGCTCGTTGATTCCCGCTACACTAACGCCTTATGCATCCTGTTTTGCATCTTATTTAATAATGAAACCCGTCGCTCCCGGCACCGTCATTTTCCATCGCTATCGCGGTTATGGCGTGATCACGTCCGTCAATTTACTTACCGGCTGGATTTCGGCGCGTTTCGGCAACGAAGGGCGCACGCTGGATTTGAACCTGTCTTCGGATCAGGTGCAGCATGCGGATGGAGAACCGATCCTGTTTCGGCGCGCCCCGCCCGACCGGATGCCCCAGGCGCGGCTGATGGCGATGGTGCGCGAGCTGCACCGCGCCGGCTATCAGCGCCTGTATTTGTACAGCTGGCCGAAGCCGTCCGGCCTGCACTGGCGCTGGCATTTGTTTACCGGTCCGCGCAACTGGATGCAGCGTGCGTGGCGCGAAGGCTGGTACGGCTCGGGAGCCGACTACAATCTCAATCCGGTCATGGGGTGGGGCGATGCGCCCGGTGCGACCGCCTCGGAACTGGTGACTGCGCTGGCAAAATTCGATCCGCAGGGATTGGCGCAAGCGCTCGGCCGCGACGAAGACCATACTGCCTGGTTCGATGCCGTATGCGAAGCATTGTTGCCGGATTATGCTTTCAGCCTCGGCTGGGATCGCCGCGACGGCCCGCAACCGGAAGGCTTGCCGGTGATTCCGGTGCGCCGCGGCGTGCCCGATTATGCAGGACCGCTGTTGGCGTGGCCGCCCGGCTGGACACGGATGTGGAGCACAACCCGAACCGATCTCGTGGTCAGAACAAATCGCGCTGGCGTCCCGTCCGACGCTGATCGTTGATTTGCACGATCGATATTTCACGCGGCCCGGGCATGATCGTGACAACGTCGCCGGCCTGCAAATTCCCCTCCTGCAAGACCCGTAAATAGAAACCGCTGGCGCCGCTTTGCACCATCAGCCTTACAGCGTGGCTGAAACCCATTTTGATGCCGAACTTGTAACAGGGCGAGCGCGGTTCGGTCACTTCGAGCACTACGCCGCCGATGGCCAGGCGGTCGCCGACCCAGACGTCTTTTTCCAATATGCCTTGCAGCGTCAGATTTTCCCCCATCGCGCCCAGCGCCAGCGGCTCTTCGCGTTTGAGCGTTTTCAGCCGCTGCGCCGCCCAGAATCCGTAATGCTCCGATGGATACGCATACACCGCCTTGTCCGGTCCGCCATGCACGCTGAGATCGGCCTGTTCGTCGCCGACGATGCCGGATTTCCGGACCGTTGCAGGGCCCGCCACCGGCTGCTTGTGAATGCCGGTCGCAACCCGATGCATATTGCCGGATCGAGAGACGAACAAATCGCCGGCTATTGCGACATTGATGCTTAAAACTTCCATGCTGCCTGCCCAGTCTGCTAACCCTGAACAGGATTGAGCACATTCTTCGGCGCGCCATTGGCAAAATCGACTACATTCTGGAATGCGGTGCGGAAGTACAATTCATAACCATCCTTTTCGACATAGCCGAGATGCGGTGTAGCCACCACGTTTTCCATCCGCAGCAGCGGGGAATCCGCCGGCAAGGGTTCGGTTTCAAATACATCCAGCGCGGCGTAGCCGGGGCACCCCTTTTTCAAGGCAGCTTCCAGGGCGCCTTCCTCCACCAGCTCGGCCCGGCTGGTATTGACGAATAAAGCGGTCGGTTTCATCCGCGCCAGATCGGCGGCGCCGACTATGCCTTTTGTTGCGTCATTCAAGCGAAGGTGCAGCGATATGACATCGGCTTCGGAAAAGAAAGCGTCTTTTGAAGCGGCCGCCTGATAACCATCGCGCACCGCCAGCTCGCGACTGGCGTCACGTCCCCAGATCACGACCTTCATTCCGAATGCCTTGCCATAGCCGGCAATCATCCGGCCGATCTTCCCATAGCCCCAAATACCCAGCGTTCTGCCTTTCAATGCAACGCCTAAACCGTTACGTTCGGGCGAAGTCGATACAGTCTGCCAGACACCGTCTTTCAGATTGGCCGCATATTGCGTGATTCTTCGGCTGGCCGCCATGATCAGAGCCCATGTCAGTTCGGCCGGCGCGGTCGGATCGCCGATGCCTTCGACAATGGCGATGCCGCGCGCGGCAGCCGCTGCGACATCGATATGACCGCTGACCTTCCCGGTTTGCGAGATCAGCTTGAGATTGGGTAATTTGTCCAATAACGCCTTCGGCAATGAAGTACGTTCGCGGATCAGCACCAACGCATCGAATTCCGCCAGCCGGATCGCAAGCTGCCCGACGCCGCGCGCGCTGTTGGTGAACACTTTGACCTGATGACCGTTCAACAACCTGATGCAGTCGAGATGACGGACGCAGTCCTGATAATCGTCAAGAATAGCTATTTTCATTAAAGTATCCTGATTACCGGTTCCAGTACGAAGCAGGAATCGAGCATGATTTGTTTCCTTCAATAAATTTTCATTTGTGCAGGAAACGACAGCAACCCGGTGTTTCTCATGAGGCTTGCCAAATTTCCAAAGAGGTTCGTAAGAAAGCAACGGATATCGCGGCGGCCCGCAATGCCATACTACAAAAGTCAGCTACTTTTCACTACAAATTTGACCTAAAACATTGAGAGGGCCAATTGCCGGGTGTACAATCGTCGCCTATTTTTCGCATTATATAGGGCAGGAAAGCAAACCCATAAGCCCGATCATTATTCGATTTTTGGGCTGCGCGGTCGATAATCCGATCGCCTTCGACAAGACCGCCGTATTCGCTGGCAACCAGCGCGGGCCACAAGCTGACGACGATCCTGCCGCGCCGGGACAAAAAGATTTCTTTATTGGCATTGGAGGTATTTTTTATGAATCAGCCCGCTATGGGTGGCGTTGTAGCAGTCAACGCTCCGACTTACGTCAAGCAACAAAAATTAATCAGCTGGGTCGCGGAAACTGCCGCACTGACCAAGCCGGATCGCATTTACTGGTGCGACGGTTCGCAGGAAGAATATGACCGGCTGTGCGCCGAAATGGTCGCCGCCGGCACCATGAAAAAACTGAATGATGCCAAGCGCCCGAACAGCTATCTGGCCTGCTCGGATCCGTCCGACGTGGCGCGCGTCGAAGATCGCACGTTCATCTGCTCCGCAAAAGAGGAAGATGCCGGCCCGACCAACAACTGGATGGCCCCGGCTGAAATGCGCACTACGCTCAACGGTCTGTTCGATGGCTGCATGCGCGGCCGCACGATGTATGTGGTGCCGTTCTCGATGGGTCCGCTCGGTTCGCCGATCGCCCATATCGGGGTCGAGTTGTCCGACTCGCCTTATGTCGCGGTCAACATGCGCATCATGACTCGCATGGGCAAGGCTGTCTACGATGTGCTCGGAACCAAAGGCGAATTCGTGCCGTGCGTGCACAGCGTCGGCGCGCCGCTTGCAACAGGCCAGAAAGACGTTGCATGGCCATGCAACCCGACCAAGTACATTGTCCACTATCCGGAAACCCGCGAAATCTGGTCCTACGGCTCCGGCTACGGCGGCAATGCATTGCTCGGGAAGAAATGCTTTGCGCTGCGCATCGCGTCGACCATGGGCCGCGATCAGGGCTGGCTGGCTGAACATATGCTGATTCTCGGCGTCGAATCGCCCGAAGGCAAAAAACATTACGTCGCAGCTGCCTTCCCGTCCGCCTGCGGCAAGACCAACTTCGCGATGCTGATTCCGCCGGCCACGTTCAACGGCTGGAAAGTGACCACCATCGGCGATGATATCGCGTGGATCAAACCGGGCAAAGACGGCCGTCTGTATGCGATCAATCCGGAAGCCGGCTACTTTGGCGTTGCGCCCGGGACCAACACCGCAACCAACTCCAACTGCATGGCATCGCTGACCGCCAACACCATCTTCACCAACGTCGCGCTGACCGACGACGGCGATGTCTGGTGGGAAGGCCTGACCAAGCAGGCGCCGGATCATCTGATCGACTGGCAGGGCAAGGACTGGACACCGGAATCGGCCAGGGAAACCGGCCGCAAAGCCGCGCATCCGAATTCGCGCTTTACTGTATCCGCGACGCAGAATCCGGTGCTCGATCCGGCTTGGGACGATCCGGCCGGCGTGCCGATTTCCGCATTCATTTTCGGCGGCCGCCGCTCGACCACCGTGCCGCTGGTGACCGAAGCGCGCAACTGGGTCGAAGGCGTCTACATGGCTGCGACCATGGGTTCGGAAACCACTGCCGCCGCAGCCGGCCAGCAGGGCGTCGTGCGCCGCGATCCGTTCGCGATGCTGCCGTTCACCGGATACAACATGAGCGACTACTTCCAGCACTGGCTCGAAATGGGGAAGAAGATCGAAGCAAGCGGCGCAGCGCTGCCGAAAATCTATTGCGTCAACTGGTTCCGCACCGACGAGAACGGCAAGTTCGTCTGGCCCGGCTTCGGCGACAACATGCGCGTGCTCAAGTGGATGCTTGAACGGATCGAAGGCAAGGCGGGCGGCGTCGATCATGTCTTCGGCATTACGCCGCAGTTCGGCGATCTGAAATGGGACGGCATCGAATTCACCGAGCAGCAATTCGACCGGATTACATCGATCGACAAGGCGGCATGGGAAGCGGAATTGAAACTGCATGCCGAATTGTTCGACAAACTGAAGTATCACTTGCCGAAAGAACTGGAAGCGGCGAAGGCGGCGCTGGAGAAGCGATTGGCGGCTTGATGTTGCCGTAATCGCTTTTCTGTTGCTGGAGGAGACACGATAAAGAAAGCGCGGCAGGGTGACCTGACCGCGCTTTTGTTTTTTGCGACCGGATAACACGATCAAGCGCGGTGCAATTGTAGTAACGCAATTCTTGCGCAGGCAATCGGCTGTCCGGCGTCATTTGCCGAAACATGAACATTACTGTCGGACGGTAGCTTTTTCTATAGCGTCAGTAAAAACTACCAAGATGCATCCGGCCGGCAATTGATTATCCGCACCAAACGTTTATCCTACACATGCCGTCGGGACGAACGTTTGACCAGGTATGTTCCGGCCAACAATGCGCCTGCAGCCATCAGCATGGAAGTCGCGGGAAATCCTCGTATCGTATTGGATGCAATTTCACCCGCCCGCGGGGCTGCCAGTTGCAGACGGCGCTTCGTCATCTGTGCGCCGAGCTCTTCCAGCCTGTCCGCCAGAACGCGCTCCGCATCAGGCAGCAGCGTGGTTTCTTCATCCGCGACATGATGCAGCACATCGCGCATCAGTTCCATGAAGGTCTCATCGTAGGCCGTGCTGGTCGGCTCCAGCGAGCGCAACCTGGCGATCAAACGCCGCATTTCATCATGTTCGGGCACGCTTTTGGCAACTATTGCGCTGTCGGTACCGGTTGAACGCATTGCAGGATAGAAAATTTCTTCTTCGAGCTGCGCATGAATTTCCAGTGCGAGACAAGCCGTGTCGACCAGTGCCTGTTTTTTCTTCGGACTGCTATCCATTTCATATTGGTGAAAAGTCGCCAGTACGTGCGTGTGGTCCATCCGGATCATGTTGGTAATCGTCGGAGATAATTTGTCTGTTAAAAAGCTCATAGTGACATCCTTCGCTGTTGAGTTGAGCGGCTTGAACGATGTAAGACCTGAGCAAACTGTGTGCCTTGCATGCTTGCCGATGCATAACATGTAGGTACCCAAAATGACATCGCCGTATTGCTTCTTCGATCACATGCTGGCCTGCGCATTAACGGGCTTTATTACCAAACAGGCAAATTCGCCGCTGCATGCCAGTGCAGCATCCATGCCGGAGGCGCTGGGTGAACCATCATGAAAAGTATTGAACCAACCGGAGCGGCGCTGGTAACATATAAAATTAATTGAAAACAATTGCGTGTGTTGTGCTTAAACCGGAGCAACAATGCCGGTTTTCATTCACAGAGCAAGCAAACAAAATGAAGTCTGAAAATACATCGGCGATATATGACCTTGGATTGCAACGCGAGGTCGCGGAACTCATCGTACAGGGATTGAATCTGGACATCGCCGCGGATACGATCAATCCCGACGATCCGCTGTACGGCGACGGATTGGGGCTCGATTCAATCGACGTGCTTGAAATCGCATTGCTGGTTTCCAAGCGCTACGGGCTGCAGCTGCGCGCCGACAGCGAAGACAACCATCGCATTTTCAGTTCGCTGCGCAGCCTGACTGAATACATCAGCGCTCAGAGACCTTCCTGATGTCCGCAGTGGTTCGGTTGGGGCGGCGAATGGCAATCATCGCGCTGGTGGCAGGTTACGCGCTGCTGGCGCATTACACCAATACTGCGGCGCGAACCGAAACGCTGGGCACTTTGCTGGCGCTCGCGCCGATTGTGCTGACCGCACTATCCATGGCACGGCATTCGCGGCATCGGCTGCCGATGCTCGCCATGTTGGGCATCGGATGCGCAGCGCTGCTGATGGCGTGGACCACGATAGCGCATCATTTTGCCCGGATTTACTGGCTCGAGCATGCCGGATCGCAGCTTGTTCTTTGCCTGGTGTTCGGACGCACGCTTAGCGGCGGGCGTGAGCCGATGTGCACCCGTTTTGCAAGAAGCATTCACGGCTCGCTGACGCCGGAGATCGAGCACTATACAAGGCAGGTTACGGCAGCATGGGTTTTGTTTTTCGGCTCGATGGCCGCCGTCTCCACCATACTTTTCTTCGCCGCGCCGCTGGCTGCGTGGTCGGCGTTTGCAAATTTCCTTACTGCTCCGCTGATCGGCCTGATGTTCGTCGCCGAGTATCTGGTACGGCGCCGCCTGCATCCGCATACGAAACACGCTCATATCCTCGATGCAATAAAAGTTTTTTGGAAGGCGCCTGCAGGCTGATGCCGCGCAGCTCCGGAACAAGACGTTCACCATGCCGACTTTTCCACTGATCACCCATGAGTGCCCCGACAGCATAATCGCCTGGCGCGGCGGCCGTCCTATCACCGCGGCCCGCTTTTTATCCGACGTGGCGCAACTGAGCGATATGCTGCCTGCCGGTACGCATATGCTCAATGCATGCAATGACCGTTACCGGTTCACGGTCGGCCTTGCGGCAGCGTTGATCAGTAAAAAGATAAGCCTGCTTCCATCCAGTCAGACGCCGGAAACGATCCGTCAGATGTTGCGCTTCGCCGCGGATGCATTTTGCCTTACCGACAGCGAAGCGTGTTCGATCGCGCTGCCGCAAGTCCGGTTTCCCGCAGTTGCCGAGGCGCCGGATCGGAACGACCGGGCATTCACGGTGCCCGATATCGATGGCGAACAACCGGTTTCCTATGTCTTCACGTCAGGCTCCACAGGAATGCCTGTTCCTCATCGGAAAACCTGGGGCGCGCTGGTTCGCAGCGTGCAGGTGGAAGCGCAGTTTTGCGGTTTGAACGATGGCCGCCGTCACGCCGTCATCGGCACCGTTCCGCCGCAGCACATGTATGGCTTTGAATCGACGGTCATGCTGGTGCTGCAAAGCGCGAATGCATTGGTTGCCGACCAATCATTTTATCCGGCCGATATCTGCAGTGCGGTTGATTCGGTACCGCGGCCGCGCATGCTGGTATCGACACCGGTTCATTTGCGTGCGCTGATGAGCGCAGAGCTGGACATCCCGGCGGTGGATCTGGTCGTTTCGGCAACCGCGCCATTGTCATTGCCGCTGGCCGAAGAATGCGAAGCGCATTTTCAGGCGCCGTTGCTAGAAATCTACGGCAGTACCGAAACCGGCCAGATTGCGGTGCGCAATCCGACGCAAACGCAGGAATGGCAGTTATTCCCCGGTGTCGTTTTCATGCGCGAAGGCGATGCGGTCCGGGCTTGCGGCGGCCATCTCGAACAGCCGACTCCAATCAATGATGTGATCGAGCCGAGCGGCGAAAATCGTTTTCTATTGCATGGCCGCACAGCCGATCTGATCAATATCGCAGGCAAGCGTAATTCGCTCGCCTTTCTGAATGTGCAATTGAATGCGATTCCAGGCGTAATCGACGGATCGTTTTTCATGCCGGACGATGTTGCGCCGGACGGCGTGACGCGGCTGACCGCATTTGTCGTTGCGCCCGAACTGACGCCGGCAACATTGATGGCGGCGTTGCGCGAACGGATCGATCCGGCATTCCTGCCGCGTCCGCTGGTATTTGTCGATGCGCTGCCGCGCAACGCAACCGGAAAATTGCCGCGCGAAGCATTGAAGGCGCTTGCCGAAGACAGGCAATGCGCCGACGGGAAACCTGCATGACGACCGGCCGGACGCCGTTGGCGATCGCGCCGGACCATCCGGCATTCGCAGGCCATTTTCCGGGCAATCCGATTGTTCCCGGCGTTGTGCTGCTCGACGAAGCGCTGCACGCGATCGGCATGCTGACCGGATCGGACTTGTCCGCATGCCGGATAAGCGCGGTCAAGTTTCTCAGTCCGGTGCGTCCGGGCGAACCGCTGCATATTCATTATGAAATGCCGGGCGGCGGCGCGATACGATTCGATATCTTCAGCAACGAGCGTAAAGTCGCCACCGGCTCGATTCGTGCACTTGAGATTGGATAGGCGAAGCATGGCATCGTCAGACCAACATCCTGCCGGCTGGCTGCGCAGCCCGGAGCGCAGCAACATGCTGATGCTGCGCACGATGTCATGGATTTCGCTGCGGTTGGGCAGGCGCGCAGGCCGGGCCATACTGCATTTGATTGCAGGTTATTTCCTGCTGTTTGCGCGAAACAGCAAGGCAGGTTCGCGCGATTATCTGCGCCGCATATTGAAACGGCCGGTGCGCTGGACCGATATCTACAGGCATTTCTTCTGGTTTGCGTCGACTATTCACGACCGGATTTATCTGCTTAACCAGCGCTTCGACCTGTTCGAGATCGACGTGCATGGCGAAGAACTGATGCAGGAATCGATAGCGGAAGGGCAAGGCCTGTTCCTGATCGGCGCGCATATCGGAAGCTTCGAGGTTATCCGCGCCTTGGGCCGCCGGCATGCCGGCTTGAGGGTGGCGATGGCGATGTACGAAGAAAATGCACGCAAGATCAACCGGATGCTGGCCGCCATCAACCCGGCGGCAACACAGGATATGATCGCCCTCGGCCGAATCGATTCGATGCTGAAAATCAATGCGCATCTGGACCAGGGCACGCTGGTCGGCATGCTTGCCGACCGCACTCTGGGCGACGACATCACGCATCCGGTGCCGTTGCTCGGCAGCCTCGCAAATCTGCCGCTCGGACCGTTTCGCATGGCTGCGATCCTGCGCCGTCCGGTGATTTTCATGGTGGGCCTCTATCTCGGCGGAAACCGATATGAAATCCACTTCGAAAAACTTGCCGATTTTTCGTCGATACCGCACGGACAGCGGCAAACGGAAATCCATCGTGCGATGACGCGGTATGCGGAATTGCTTGAACAATACTGCCGGCGCGCACCGTATAACTGGTTCAACTTTTTCAATTTCTGGCAAACTGCGCAAACCATCGATAAAGAGGATTGACTAATGAATGCTGCATCGCTACGGCCGGGTTCGCATCGTGCGCTGGCGGCCATCGTTCTGTTGCTGGCCATGCTGCAGCCGGCAGTGTCCTCTGCAGCGGATTGGGATATCGACCAATTGATGCAGTCGTTGGCGAAGACCAGATCCGGGCGGGCGACGTTTGTCGAGAAAAAATACATTTCAATGCTTGATCGGCCGGTGGAGTCGTCCGGCGAACTGCTGTACACCGCACCGGATCGCCTTGAAAAGCGAACCGTCAAACCGAAGCCCGAAGCGATGCTGGTGGAAGGAGATGTGCTGGTCATCGAACGAGGGAGGCAGAAGCACACGTTGCGGTTACAGGATTATCCGGAGTTGGCAGGCTTCATCGACAGCATCCGCGGCACGCTGTCGGGCGATCGCAAGGCGCTGGAGCGTTCGTACAAACTGAAACTGGAAGGCGGCGCCGAACGCTGGACGCTCACGCTGCTGCCGACCGATGCCAGAATGGCGACGACGATTCATCTGATCCGGATCACCGGCGACCGGGATAACGTGCGCGGCATCGAGATTATCCAGACCGACGGCGATCGATCGCAGATGACGATCGAGCGCGCCGCATCGCAATGAAGCGATCTCTTTTTCAGCGGCGCCGGATGGCGATCGCGGTCTGGCTGGCAGGTATCGCGATTTGCTGCATCGTTATCGGCCGCACCGCGTTCACAACGGATCTATCGGCATTCCTGCCGCAGTCGCCCACCAGGGAACAGCAAGTGTTGCTGGATCAATTGCGCGACGGCGTCGTGTCGCGTTTGATTCTGATCGGTATCGAAGGCGGCGATGCGCCGACGCGCGCCGCGCTGTCAAAAAAAATGGCTGAACGTCTTCGCGGCGGCGCGGCGTTCGTGACCGTCAATAACGGCGAGCCGGTCAATGCCGATCGCGATCGGGCATTTTTGTTCGGCAATCGATATTTGCTAAGCTCCGCCGTGACGCCCGAGCGTTTCACTTCCGCAGGCTTGCACGGCGCGCTCGGCGACACCATCGATCTGCTGGCTTCTCCGATGGGCCTGATGATCAAACCGCTGCTGCCGCGCGATCCTACCGGCGAGATCGTGCAATTGCTCGGCCAGGTCATCGGCGCCAATCAGCCGCAGATGAGCAACGGCGTATGGTCTTCACGCGATGGCGCACGGGCGCTGCTGCTGGTGCAAACGCGCGCCGCAGGTATGGATACCGATGGTCAGCAGCAGGCGATGGCGCAAATCCGGCAGGCATTCGACGCCGCCGTCCGGCAACAAGGCTCCAATGCGGCAGCGGCCGGACTCGTGATGACCGGACCCGGCGTATTTTCGGTGCTGTCGCGTCAAACCATACAAAGCGAAGTCACCCGGCTGTCGATCATCAGCACCGTCATTATCGTTACGCTGCTGCTGCTGGTGTACCGCTCGTTGACCGCCCTCGCGCTCGGGCTGTTGCCCGTTGTGTCCGGCGCGCTGGCGGGCGTGGCCGCGGTCAGTCTCGGATTCGGCGTCGTGCATGGAATCACGCTCGGATTCGGCACCACGCTGATCGGCGAAGCGGTCGACTATTCGATCTATCTTTTCATCCAGTCGCGCCAGTCCGCGGCGGAAAAACCGGGCGACTGGATAAGCGAATTCTGGCCGACCATCCGGCTCGGCGTAATGACGTCGATCGTCGGTTTTGCATCGCTGCTGCTGTCGAGCTTTCCCGGCCTGGCGCAGCTCGGCATGTATTCCATCGCCGGGTTGATAACAGCCGCCGCCGTGACCCGATTCGTATTGCCTCAGCTATTGCCGGGCGATTTCCGCATCCGCGATGTGTCGGCAATCGGCCATCGCTTGTCCGATGTCGCGCGCCGGGCGCCGCTGCTGCGCCTGCCTCTGGCGGTCGTCCTGCTGGCCGCCTGTCTGGTGCTGGTTCAGCACCGCGCGACGCTATGGAATCCGGAACTTTCTTCGCTGAGTCCGGTATCCCGGTCGGACCAGGCGACCGATGCCGGCCTGCGCGCGGATATGGGAGCGCCGGACGTTCGTTACATGATCGCCGTATCCGGCGCGGATCGCGAAACCGTTTTGCGTTCGACCGAAAAAATCGCGGAACAATTACAGCCGCTGGTAGCGAATGGGACGCTGGCAGGCTTTGAAAGTCCAAGCCGTTATCTGCCCAGCATTGCGACGCAGCGCGCACGCCAAGCCAGCCTGCCGTCAGCCGATCTTGAACAGCGGCTCAAGCAGGCGGTAATCGGCTTGCCGGTCCGCGCCGAACTGTTCGCGCCGTTCGTTGCCGATGTCGCAGCCGCGAAAAACCGCGCACCGCTTCAACGCGCGGACCTGGACAATACCTCGCTGGCGCTGGCGGTCGACTCGTTATTGTTTCAGCGCGGTGCGCACTGGAATGCATTGATGCCGCTGACGGCGCCGCGCACCGGCGCCGAGCCGGCCGGCATCGCGGCCGAACCGGTGCGCGCTGCGCTGGCGGCAGCGGGCCAGGCGAACGCATTGTTTGTCGACTTGAAAGCGGAATCCGATCAGTTGTATTCGGGCTATCTGCGCGAAGCGGGCATGCTGTCGCTGGCCGGTCTGGCCGCCATTGCCATGTTGCTGTTGCTGTCCTTGCGCTCGCCGGCACGGGTAGTCCGTGTCATGGCGCCGTTGGCTGCGGCAGTGGTGACCGTGGTCGCCGCGCTGGCATTGTGCGGCCAACGCCTGACCATTCTGCATCTGATCGGCTTGCTGCTGATTGTCGCGGTGGGCTCCAACTATGCGTTATTTTTCAATCGAAAAAACAGTAGCGCCGCGAGCGGCAATGCCGACGCCGGCATCTCGCCGCAAACCCTGACTTCTCTTGTGTTTGCCAACCTGACTACCGTAGCCGGCTTTGGCTTGCTCGGATTTTCGCAGGTGCCGGTTCTGCAGGCGATCGGTACTACCGTCGGACCGGGCGCCGTGCTGGCGCTGATTTTTTCGGCGGTTTTCACCGGACAGGAATCCGCCGGCGCAAACCGCTTGCCCGGCCGATAACCGATGCGCATCCTGCACGATTTCGCAACGCAAGGACAACGGGCGCAAGCACTGGCGATCCTGTTGCCCGGCGCGCTCCAGCAGCCGGAAGATTTTATTCAGGCCGGCTTTATCGACGCAGTGCGCAGACGCACACTATCGATCGATCTGGCACTGGTCGATCCCGGCCTTCAATACATTACCGATGCTACCGACGGCTCCGCGCTGCAGCGCATCGACGCCAGCGTGGTGCCGCCGGCGCAACGTCGCAACTATCGACATATCTGGCTGGCCGGCATCTCGATCGGCGGCTTCATGGCGATCGCGTATGCCGATTGTTATCCGGGCCGGGTCAACGGCTTGTGCCTTCTTGCGCCTTATCCCGGCAGCCGCATTCTGACTGCCGGGATCAGGGCAGCCGGCATCGAGAACTGGCATGCGCCTTCCGCCGCGGACAACGATCCCGAATGCCGGGTCTGGCAGTGGCTCACGGCACATCGAGCGCAACCGGGGACTCCGCAGATCCATCTGGGTTACGGAACGGAAGACCGCTTCGCACCGGGTCAGCAGCTGATGGCCCAGACGCTTGCAGCATCCTGTGTCGGCACGGTCGCCGGCGGACATGACTGGCCGGTCTGGCTGCAGCTATGGGAAAATTTTCTCGACCGCGCGGCATCGGGCTTCGGGCAGCGCACTACGGACACGATCGAATGACGCCGGATCGACCACGACGCCGGCGGATGCCGCTGCTGATATTCATCACTTTTCTGCTGCATGCGGCGATGCTGGCGGCCGTTGTCATTTATCCGCATGAATGGCGCCGGATACTGGCGGCCATCGTTGCAAACCATGTCGTACTCACGCTGGCCGGCCTGTGGCCGCGCAGCACCTGGCTCGGTCCCAACTGGACCAGGCTGCCGCCTGCCGCCGCCGCGCGCGGCGAAATCGCCTTGACGATTGACGATGGCCCCAACCCTGAAGTGACGCCGCAGGTGCTCGACTTGCTGGACCGCTACGGCGTCAAGGCGACCTTTTTTTGTGTCGGCGACAACGCGGCCCGCTATCCGGCGCTTTGCAAAACAATTGTCGAACGCGGTCATGCAATTGAAAACCATAGCCAGCATCATCGCCATTATTTTTCCCTGCTCGGCCCGGCGGGCCTGACACGTGAAATACAAACCGGGCAGGATACATTGACTGCGATCACCGGACGCCGGCCGCAGTTTTTCCGGGCGCCTGCCGGTTTGCGCAATCCGTTTCTGGACCCGGTGCTGGCCAAACTCGGACTGCGCCTTGCCGCCTGGACCCGGCGCGGCTTCGACACACGCACGCGCGATTCCGATACGGTCAGCCGCAGGTTGCTGCGCGATCTGAAAGCGGGCTCGATTCTGCTGCTGCATGACGGCAATTGCGCACGGACCTCATCAGGCATCCCGGTGATTGTCGCGGTGCTGCCGACGCTGCTTGAAACCGCTGCCGCCGCCGGCCTGCGCTTCGTTACGCTGTCCGCTGCTTTGCAATCCGCAGCTGCATGACTGCACAATTCATGACGGCCTGATCAATGCCGGTCGGCCAAGGCCCATTCGTCCTGAATGGGCATCGCCGGCTGTCAACGCAACACCTCGAAGAATCTCCCTGAATCCCTGCGCACCGGACTGTGCACTCCTGACTCAAGGAAATCCGGAACCAAACCGCCTCATTATTCTACTTAACGGGAAATGCATCGCAGATATTGGCTAGCCGAGCGCATAAGCGATGCGCGGCGCAGCCGAACAAAGGATTTTCGAGCACAAGATATTCGTTGCACAGTTAATACAGATGGAACAAACGACTCGACGTTGTACAGCGCGGCTGCCCCTCGCAGCGGCGCAGGCGTTTCCGGCAACAGCGGGAGCTCCATTCCTCCGACGGCTCCGTACTTTTCCCGTATCGACAGAAGCTTAAGAAGCCTCCCTTTTACAAGAAAGCAAGCAATGACCACACACCATTTCGCTGCACTGATCGAAGAGTTTTGCAAATTAACCGGCTTTAAAGATCCGCTGAGCATCGTGCACGGCGCTCCCATCGAAGTGGACGGGATCGTGTTTTCGCTGACCTACAGCGAAAAAATCAATCCGGACCTGCTGTTCATCTATTGCGATTTCGGCGATCCCCCGGCCGGCCGCGACAGTGAAACATATAAGGCGGTGCTGGCGAAAAATCTGTTCCTGTACACCGGCAATGGGCCGGTATACACGATATCGCCGGACACCGGGCGAATAGTGCTGGCCCAGCATCAGCGGCTCGACAGCATCACGCCCGGTGAACTGGCGGAAAAACTGACCATGCTTGCGGCGCAATCGCATGCATGGCGCAAAGACCCCTGCTTTTCCGAAGAAGCGAGACATCAGACAAAGCAAACGCCGAAGACAACATCGGCGGCATTCACGCTGTTGCATAGATAGAACTATGCGTTTCCATAACACTTGCAATCAAGGTTAATCATGACTTTTCCTGGCATTACCCGCTCTGTCGATGGCATCAGTTCTCGACTACCTTCTCTCACGTAAGCCGGCCCTAGTGAAACACAAGCCGGTGCTGG
>JAQGLW010000177.1 GCA_028292665.1 Herminiimonas sp. | reverse complement strand
GGCATCGAGACCCCAGGTCCATTGCATCGAACCGGTGGCGAACACGCCGGCGCCACTTGGGGCGGTGTAGTAAGTCATGTTCGACATCCTTGTTTCATAGCTTGTGCAACTGTCGTTCAGACATACCTTGTATGGCGACGAGGCCAGCACCTTTATTCCCGCGGGAGAAGACGCATCGACGTGGTCGACTTCATAGCCTAGCATGCCCGGCAACACTGAGCCCTTCCTCAGGTTCGTTCCAGCGCAGATCCAGCTTGAGCAATCTGAAATGACCATGTCGAGGTCGACCGAGTTATAGTCATATTGGACTCCGATCAGCGCGGCCTCCGGGCGGTTAATATCCGGGTCACGCCAGAGTCCGGTCGACAGCGTCGGATCGGTCTGGTACATCGGATCCCGTGCCGGCGTGTCGTATTTGTAGCCAACCACGGTACGGTTGGGCTGACCATTTGTGCTCGGCTCAAGACGCACCTGCCAGAATCCCGCGTTTGCGCCAAAGAATCCGAGATTCACGCCGCGGTCGCGTGCAGTCTCCATCGCGTCGCGCATAGCCTTGGTCCAGTATTCGTCATGCCCTACTGACAGGAAAGCACGGTGCTTAAGGAGCTGGCCGGGCGCAACGTGCGTATCGATGTTGGTCTGGTAAGTGACATCGAAGCCCTCGCGCTCCACGAAACGCAGCATCTGGAGTTCCCAGCTGAACAGCTCTCCTGCGCCTTTGCCGGAAGACGGTTGCTGCGTATTCTGGTAAGGTCGATTGAACGAAAGTTTGTACGCCTGCTTGTTAGCCGGGCTGTCGGACGGGTAGAAATCCTGCCCGCCCCAGCTGTTGTAGGCAGCATAAGTCGTCACGGAAGACTGGAACAGGAGTGCCGAATCGCGTCCATCGTCTCGTACCACAAAAATGATATAGCTCTGCTTGCCACCTGATCCGGTCAGCTTTGCCAAATAGATGCCACTGGCCCAATCAGTAGGATCTGTTGCTTCGCCTGCGGTGCTCAGCACGTAGGGGTCAATCCAGTCGCATTCGACCAGGTTGGTCGACGGATCGACGGTCTGCTGCGGTTGTCGAACGGCAGTGCGCCGTATCGGACCGGCGACCAGGCGCCCGCCTTTACCTCCGTACCAGCCGAGGCGGTAAACGGAGATAGTGTAGGTTGGGTCGACCGTTTGGACGTAGAGCCGGATCGAGTCGCCGCGATTGATGCTAGTTGCGGAGGCGTAGCCTTCAATTTCGTGCCGGCTCGCATAATCCGCGTCCGCAATGAACCATTGCGTCGTAACGCCGTTGGTCTTGGCATTTTCGCGTTGGGTCGTATTCCCCTGTTGCAGCGGCGGATCGATGGGCGGCGGATCAACCGGCGGCGGGTTTTGCGGTGGCGGATCAACCGGCGGTACTCCGCTCAGCGGCGGGCCTTGCGGTGGCGGATCAACCGGCGGTACTTCGCTCGGCGGCGGGTTTTGTGGTGGCGGGCTAGTGTGTGGAGGTTCGCCAGGATTCGGATTGCCTGGTGTCCCGCTGCCGCCAGTCTGCGTGGAGATGTCCGCTGTTGGCGCTTTAGCGATGTTCGTATCCGAAGCCCCTCCGCCGCAGCCCGTTATCAATGCACACAACCAGACTGCAATGAATCTTCTATGGTGAAATGGGGTCATGATGATTTTGTATTTTTTATCAAGGATGATCATCTTTCCCGCGCAAACGAAAAAGATATGCCACTGTAGGCATTCCATTTCTTACTAGCGTTGCGGCTTCGCAAAAACCGCAACGGTTATTATCAAACACACCGACAGTTTCAGTTGCCGCACCGGATATCGTCTGTCGCACTGACTTCGTTGGTGTTTTAGCGATAACGTATAGCGACGGCTGCTTTGGTTCGCACACACGCTCGCGCTGGTATGGTTGTACTGTCGGTAGGCAGCCTCGCCTTGGAGGGCAGAGTTTTATGGGCGTATCGGTCAAAGACTAAATCATGGCTCAGCCTGAGGCGCTGTGAACACAGGTGGCTTTGATAAGAATAGAAATTGACAAACATGGGTACGAGGACGACGAGAAGGTCGAAATGCATCTTTCACGCGATCGGTGGGCTTTGATTCGGGATCGCCCAGATCTCCATTTACGCGAGTATGTACGAAGCCGAAACAATGGGGGCCTGGGGATACTTGACATACGAAAGCATCGACGGACGATACAAAACGCCGCGAGGAGGGCGGTTTCTTTTCGCTTGCGTTGGACTGCCAAGTAAAGACCCGGAGGTTTGCATCACCTACTATCAGCATCCCAAAAGGCTCACTCGTTTCCTATTACCTGAGCGGTCGTTTATTACCACGTTGGCGCGAAGTACACGAAGAGGTTGTAAAACTGGTCGACTCGTCCGCTGTGCAATAATCCGGAAGCGTTCGGCAGGGCAGGCATTTATCTCACCCAATCGCAAATCGATCAATTGCGTGCCGCTTATTTCGCTGTGGGCGATGCATCCACTCAAGCGACGTTTATGGTCGATCGCTCCGGACTAATGGGCTGTACAGTGGGCGCAGTTGTGGGAAAAGCGCGGCCCGGACAGCCTAGCGGCGGCTGGTCATCTTCGACGTTGTTAATGTCCGCTATCAGGAAAGTTGTACGGCCGGTCTGGGTCGGAAGCAGACATCCACGATCCGTAGTCATTTCGGTTTGATAGCCTATGGTGCTGCATTACGCTGAACTTCATTTCCAGAGAACCGGTACCCGCAGGGGTGCGCTAATAACATCCCCCGAGCCGAACCTGCAGCGCCCCCTGACGATTCGCAATACAATCTAGGTCATCTTATTTAGGGTCTGGAACCAGGATGCATGCCATCGTCTCAGTCAAGAATCTTACCAAAACCTATGCTTCGGGCCTCCAGGCGCTCAAGGCGGTCGACCTGGATATTCGGCCGGGCGAAATTTTTGCGCTGCTCGGGCCGAATGGCGCCGGGAAGACTACCTTGATCAACGTCATTTGCGGTATCGTCAAGCCGACTCAGGGAGTGATCCTGGCCGGCGGCCATAACGTCGAGTCCGACTATCGCGCCGCACGCTCCAAAATTGGACTGGTGCCGCAGGAGTTATCCACCGATGCTTTTGAAAGCGTATGGGCGACAGTGAATTTCAGCCGCGGAATTTTCGGGAAGCCTCGCGATTTGTCCTATGTCGAGAAGGTGCTGCGCGACTTGTCGCTATGGGATAAAAAGGATGCCAAGATCAGGACGCTGTCGGGCGGCATGAAGCGCCGCGTAATGATCGCCAAGGCCTTGTCGCATGAGCCGCAGATATTGTTCCTGGACGAGCCCACTGCCGGCGTTGACGTCGAATTGCGGCGTGACATGTGGCAGATGGTTCGCGGCTTGCGAGAAAGCGGCGTGACAATCATCCTGACCACCCACTATATAGAAGAAGCCGAGGAGATGGCCGACCGGATTGGCATCATCAGGAAGGGCGAGATCATCCTTGTGGAAGACAAAGTCGCCTTGATGGAAAAGCTGGGCAAAAAGCAGTTGAGATTGCACCTGCAACATCAGCTGGCACGGATTCCGGATGAACTCGTCGGACAGCAGCTTGAACTGTCCGCGGACGGCATGACGCTGACCTATACGTTTGACGCCCAAAGCGAGCAAACCGGTATCGCCGATCTGTTGCGTCGGCTCGGCGAGCACGGGATCGATTTCAAGGACCTTCAGTCCAGCGAAAGCTCGCTGGAAGAAATTTTCGTTAACCTGGTTAGGGCGCAGCCATGAACATTCATGCAGTTCGTGCGATTTACCTGTTCGAGCTGGCGCGCACGTGGCGCACGCTGATGCAAAGTATCGCATCGCCAGTGATCTCAACTTCGCTCTATTTCGTGGTGTTTGGGGCCGCGATCGGTTCGCATATGGTTCAGATCGACGGCACCAGTTACGGGGCATTCATCATCCCCGGGCTGATAATGCTGTCGCTGATGACGGAAAGCATATCCAACGCGTCATTCGGCATCTACATGCCGAAGTTCACCGGTACCATCTACGAAATCCTTTCGGCACCCGTCTCTTACGTCGAAATTGTGATCGGCTATGTCGGCGCTGCCGCCACCAAATCGGTCATCCTGGGGTTGCTGATCCTGGCCACTGCGCGGCTGTTCGTGCCGTTTACTATCGTGCATCCTTTTTGGATGATCGTTTTCCTGCTGCTCACCGCCGTGACGTTCAGCTTGTTCGGTTTTCTGATTGGGATCTGGGCCGATGGCTTCGAAAAGCTCCAGATCATTCCAATGATGATCGTGACCCCGCTGGCTTTCCTGGGCGGCAGCTTTTATTCGATCAGCATGCTGCCACCTTTCTGGCAGAAAATCGCACTATTCAATCCGGTGGTCTACCTGATCAGCGGATTCCGCTGGAGCTTCTATGGTGTGGCCGACGTCCGGGTTGACATCAGTGTAGGCATGACCTTGATGTTTCTGGCGCTCTGCCTGACGGCGGTGTGGTGGATGTTCAAGACCGGCTACAAGCTCAAGACCTGAGGGACTATTCCGCGCGCTGTCGATTCATCGAACCCGACGTGATACCGTTATCTATTGGACGCGATAGTGCTTCCCCGCCGGCGCTTGGGGCAACACGGCACTGAATAATGGGCCGCTATCGGCCGGAAGCAGTCTTTCCACCAGGGACGATGGCCAGCCGCTTAAAGAGCGAAAGTGGTCATTCCCGCTTTGTGCGTGATCGCCAGCAGCCACCTCGCTGCCGGATCGGCACACGAGTACCATCGCTCAGGGATACCCGACGGCCTAGGACTTGATGAACGCCAAGAGATCAGCGTTGATCGTTTCGGCTTCCGTGGTGGGCATACCGTGCGGGAAGCCTTTGTAGGTTTTCAACGTGCCATTCTTCAGCAATTTGGCGCTCATTGGCGCAGAGTCGGCATAGGGTACGATCTGGTCATCGTCGCCGTGCATCACCAATGTCGGGACCGATATCTTCTTTAAGTCCTCGGTAAAATCCGTCTGGGAAAAGGCCACAATGCCATCGTAGTGCGCCTTGGCGCCTCCTTCCATGCCTTGGCGCCACCAGTTCCGGATGACCCCTTCGGACGCTTTAGCGCCTGACCGGTTATAGCCGTAGAACGGACCCGCGGCTATGTCGAGATAAAACTGCGACCGGTTCCAGGCGACCTGCTCCTGAAATCCGTCGAAGGTGTCCTTGGGAAGACCTCCCGGATTCGTGGCGGTCTTGACCATAAGCGGCGGCACGGCGCTGATAAGCACAGCCTTAGCCACGCGACTCTCGCCGTGTCGCGCTAAATAACGCACAACCTCACCGCCCCCGGTGGAGTGGCCGATGTGGATGGCGCTCTTCAAGTCAAGATGCGCGGTAAGAGTCGCGAGATCATCGGCATAATGATCCATATCGTGACCGGCGGCCGTCTGGGTCGAACGCCCATGACCCCGGCGGTCGTGCGCGATGACGCGAAAGCCGTGATTCAGGAAGAACATCATCTGGGCGTCCCAATCGTCAGCGCTCAGTGGCCAGCCGTGCGAGAAGACTATTGCCTGTCCGCTTCCCCAGTCCTTGTAGAAAATCTCAATGCCGTCTTTGGTCTTAACAGTGTTCATCGCCTGGTCTCCATGGTTGTGGTCGCTATGGACCGAAGTTTTCGTGGCGGGCATGACAGCAAACGCCGATCGCGGCGACCGCACCGACGGCGGCTTTCAAAAGCTCTTGACGCGTTGCCATTAGCCCCGCTATCCCTTCAGCGTTTTGAGCTTGCCGAAGTATTCCCGCATGATCGTGCGCAGCCTGTTCGCCTCTGGCCGTCCCCAATCCCGCTGGAGCTCGCAGGCGAGACCAAGAACCGAAATTGGTATCGCGCCCGCTTGGATCATGCGTTGCATGGCAGATTCATGCGCCACTCGGCTAACACCGCCGATGGCATCCGCGACGACGTACACCCGGTAGCCCGCGCGCAGTGCGTCGAGGGTAGGAAAGACGACGCAGACCTCAGTCCACAGTCCCGCAATGACCAGGTTCTTGCGTCCCGTTTGCTCCACGGCCGCGCGGAACTCCGGGTCCTCCCACGAGTTCATGGTCGTCCGGTCGATTTCCGGCACTCCCGGCAGGGCCTCGAGCAGCTCCGCGTTCGTGCCAGACATACCGTGCTTCACATAGACCGTGCTCAATACAACAGGCAGCCGGAAGGAGGTCGCGACGCGCCCGAGCATCGTGACGTGCGCAAGCAATTCGTCGTGCTTGACGGAGGCCACGCCCGCATATTGCTCGGGCTGATAGTCGATCAGGGCAAGGACCGCATTTTGCGGAGTGAGCAACGAGTCGGCCGCGGGATCGCGGATTGGCGTTACATCTGACATGGCTGGCTCCTGGTTAATCGGCGTAAGACGGCTGGGCTCATCGACGCCTGACTAGAGTTGTACGGCACTATTGACCGATAAACTGGCCAGGTGCCACATAAGCTGGACAGCTTGATGACACGCAAACCGGTTCCCTGACGGTTGTGAGCTTCCACTGTACTTTGTACAGCGATAAATAACCGTGAAAGACGTCAAGCTCAGTGCGTTTTCCGGCCGCCACTCAAACTGCTCGATCAGATGCGGCCTGGTATTGATGATAGTCATTACAACTTGCGTACCCAGCGTGCCATTTCTACCGAGTGCGATCGTCTGTCCGCTATCGCCAGCTTCAACATTCAATAAATATGGGAGGCCCCCAAGTCGAAGCTTTCCTTTCCTATGACCAACCAGCAGCATGTCTTGGACTCAATGCACCACCGAGCACTATCTGCCTTACTCTACCCCTATCGTCATGTTTTGGGAATCGATTTCCCCTGGCTGGATCAACTCCACCGGCTGACCGTGTTGACACAGGAGAAGGTGCAAATGCCGTCTTGCGCACCCGCTCAACTTCCTTGTTAGGCTGACCCCAACTCTATAAGGGGAGGAAGTAGATACCCGTCGACTAGAAGCGTTCAGTGATGGTGTGCTCGCAATCATCATTACCATCATGGTATTAGAGATGAAGATTCCGCATGGCACGGACTTCGACGCATTATGGCCATTGTGGCCGGTATTCCTCAGCTATATATCGAGTTTCGTTTACATTGGCATCTACTGGAATAATCATCACCATATGCTGCATGCTGCACAGCGTGTGAATGGCTCCATTATGTGGGCAAACTCACATCTATTGTCCTGGTTGTCGCTTGTTCCATTCGCAACCGGTTGGATGGGAGAGAACCACTTTGCGCCGGTTTCTACTGCCCTATACGGAGTAGTAGTTCGTCACGCTCCCATTTACGGGTTCTGCCGGCTGCTCGAAGGCGATTGCCGCGTTGCCGATGCTCGCCAGGGGACCACCCTGGCTGCGCCCGGCGCCTTGCACTCGCCACCGATCAACTCGGCAGACCGCTTCGCTACCCGCAAATGGAAACGTGACGAACTAGTAGTGCTCTTGATGGCGGCTATTGCATACTGGATTTTACAGAGGGCGCTGATGCGAGAACACGGCAACGATGCATTACTGACCAAAGCCGTTGGAGTAGACCTCAAAGGCAAGCTGTCACCATTACTCTATCTGATCGCAATCATCTTCACATTTTTCCAAAAATGGATCGCACAGGCGCTATACGTTTTAGTGGCCTTGTTATGGCTCCTTCCAGCCCCTCGAATCGAGCGGACTGTGCGAAGACAGGGATAGACGTGGATGACCGCTGATAGCTCCTCTGATACGTGAATGAGTCGGGACTAAATTCTTTACCCGTCATTTCATCGTTAATGTCCGTTTTTCGGAAAGCGGTACGGCCCAGTTGGGCTGGCTGCTCGTCATTGCACACAAAGCAGGAATGGCCACTTTACGCTGTACAGCAGACATTCGAGATATCCCGACCGACGGGCAGCAACGGGGCGATAGCGCCATTTCATCAATGCGTACAAAGGGCCGATTCTGTTGAAAAAGTCCGTAGGAAACCTTTTCCGTGTCACCGGGTTCGAGCTTTATCGCGCTACATGACTTAATCGTAATGAATCGTATGCCATTGCTTCGATATTCGAATTAATCTCGTCTCATTTCAGCCAAAATTCTTACTCGATAGATGCATTTGAAGCGTTAAAGCTCAGGGCAAATGTTGCACTCCGACTTTTTCAACACAGTCGGGCGAAAGCGGACGTCCAGCGAATGCGCAAACTCGTCATCCCTCGATGCAATCGTCAGCTATCGGCTTGCAGGCAATCAAAGAACGGCGAAATCTCGCGGCTCCAACGAGACACCAAGATCAGCGAGTCACAAAGACTCGCTCAATATATATCGCTGACTCCATGCCGCAACCATGTTGGCAACGTAAATCGCATCGGCTTTGCGGGTGAGCAAGTGATCGGCATCATCGAGTGAGATGAAGCTCTTAGGATGTTTTGCAGCTGTAAAAATATGCAGCGCATTCGCAATATCCACCGTGCTGTCGCGCGGCGAATGCATCACAAGCAACGACTTCTTCAGACGCGCAATCTTTTCGGATAGCTGGTGTTTAGCCGCATCCAGCAGAAACTGGTGCTTGACGCGGAACGTACGTCCGGCGAGTTGCACTTCGGCCTCGCCGTCACGCTCGATCGTTGATACCTGGTCCCGAAAAAGTCCAATGACATGGCTCGGGTCGCTGGGCGCACCGATCGTCACTACTGCCCGCACCTGGGGAATGTCCGCCGCCGCAGCCAGCACGGCGGCGCCGCCCAGGCTATGACCGATCAGCAATGCGGGGGCGCGATACGCTGCGCCCAAATATTTGGCGGCAGCGATCAAGTCAGCCACGTTGGATGAAAAATTGGTATTGGCAAACTCACCTTCGCTTGCGCCCAACCCGGTAAAGTCAAACCTCAGCACGGCGATCCCGTGCTCGGTCAGCGCCTGCGCAATGCGGCTTGCAGCAAACACGTCTTTGCCACAAGTAAAGCAATGGGCGAACAGCGCAAATGTATGAATCGGACCCGCCGGTGTGTCAAGCCGTGCCGCCAGCGTTTGTCCATCCGATCCAGGGAACTCGATGCGTTCAACTTTCATGTCAGCCTCCGATCCAATTCAAAATTCCACGCTGTAGCCAGCAGCGATCCAGGCATCGATGCCGCCCGCCAAAGGCCGCACGCGCGCGTAACCGAGCCGCATCAATTTCTTGGCCACAACTGCGGCCGACGCCTCGTTCGGGCAGGCGCAATAGACGATCACCTCGCCATCGATCAGTTTATCCAAACTCGGGTCGCCCAGGTCATCAAATGAAAACATAACTGCACCGGGGATGCGACCGGTCTCGCGTGACAATGGCGAGCGGACGTCGACGATCATCGGCGTTTGGCCTTGCACGGTGTTGACATTATTTGAGTGGGCATCGGACTGGCAACGGCACCGCGGCCAAGTCCGATGACACCGCATTGGTCAAGGGAGCTTGATCAGGTTGACTGCAGGCAGCGGACCACCCGGGAATTGCTGCAACTTTCCGCCTACCGTCAGACTTCCCAGATCGATGCCGGCAAACCCAAGTCGGTCGATCAGGTGCCCAACGGTGGCCTTGGCTGCCGTGTCGTCGCCGGAAAGGAAAACCACTCGTTTCCCTCCTGCCTGACTGGGATCGCTCGCCAGCACTGCAGCGAGCAGCGTGTTGAATGCCTTCACGAGGCGAGCGCCGGGCAGCATTTCGGTGACCACCTCGCTGGAGTTGCGTCCACCAAGTTCGGCCAGTTGGAAGCCGGGTTGGATGACGGGATTGGTTGCATCGACGACGATGCGGCCGTTCCACGATGGGACGTCAGCGAGAGCCGATTTCAGGTGCTGCCATGTGACGCTCAGAAACACGATGTCTGCGGCGGCGGCATCTCGCACGGTTCCGGCGCGGGCATTGGGGCCGAGCTGATCGACCAGGCCGGCAAGCGACGCCGGGCCGCGGCTATTGCTGAGGGTAACGCTCAAGCCAGCCCGGACAATCTGTCTGGCCAATGCTTGGCCGATAGCCCCGGCACCAATAATGCCGATATGCTTGATGTCATTGTTCGCTTGTGATTGGTTTTCCATGATGGTTCCTTTCAATTGTTGTAGTGATGACTGTGTTGTGCTGGAATCAGGCTTGCACCTTGCCGATTCGGGTAGTGCGTGGCGCGGCCTTTACTGAACGGAGCGCATCAAGACTCCACGCGTTGGCTCCAAAAGTAACTATCTGGAGCAAGCCGCCGGCGATGGCCAGGTTCTTGAGCAAATGAAACAGTTGGTTCTGATCGCCGATGGCATGATGGAAAACGAGTCCCGTTATGATCGAGAACAAGGCTAATGCCAAAGCGGTGAGGCGAGTACGGTATCCGAATGCGAGAAGCAAACCTCCTCCCAGTTCGATGGCAATGGCAAGCAAAAATCCAATGCTCGGGAAAGGCAGGCCCACAGAAGATATGTAGCCGATTGTGGCTTCAGGCGCGGCGATTTTTCCTGCGGCACTAACGAGAAAAATCGCTGCCATCAAGAGTCGGCCGATGAGGGGAAGTGAAGAAGTTGGTTTGATTGAGTGGTTCATGTTGGCTCCAATTTGAAAAAAAATTAAAAGAAAAAACTGCTGTTGGTACTGCGACTGCACTGCGAAAAATTCCGCGATAGATCATTGAAATTACAAATCCTGCTTAGCCCGAGGTCAGACATAGGGGGGTGATCACAATCAAGGGATCAGAATCGCCGGCCCGGTGATCCGGCGCGCGGCCATGTCTTCATGTGAGCGAACAACGTCCGAAAGCCGGTAGCGAGCAGGATCAATCTCGCCGAACACGCCCGCACGGAACGCGGCAAACAACTCTGAGGACGCCGCGTTGAGATTGCTGCGGCTATTCACGTACTGAGGCGTGCTGGGTTGTGTGTAGCGGATCCGGCGCGCAGCGAGTGACGACGTGTCTTTGGATACGGGCAAACCTGATGCGCTCCCAACGTGAACCAGATGGCCGCCAGTTCGCAGCGCTTGCACTGATTGTTTGATCGTCGCCTTGCCGACGAATTCGAAAACGACATCGACGCCGCGACCATCGGTAATTGCGAGTACCGTCGCTGTGAAATCCGGATCGTTACTTGCAAGTACATGCTCAATGCCATGACTTCGGACATCGGCAGCCTTCGCAGGGGAGCTAACCGCAGCGATAACGGTTGCGCCTAATGCTTTTGCCCATCGCGATACGAGTGAGCCAACGCCACCGGAGGCGCCCTGAACAAGCACGAATTCACCTTGCCGTATGGGATGCACACGCTTGAGCAGCATCCAGGCGGTCAAGCCCTTGGTTGTTAATGCGGCCGCCAGATCCGTCGAGACATCGTCAGGCAGCTTCATCAAGAACTCAGCGTCGATGAGCCGGACATCGGCGTAAGCGCCGGGGGTAAAGTAATAGGCAACACGATCGCCGACACCCAGGTTTTCCACCCCGCCACCAACGGCTTCGATGACGCCGGCGCCTTCGACTCCCAGGTCGAACGGCAGGGACACGCCGAAGCTGCCGTCGCGGAACATTGAGTCGACAAAGTTGAGCCCGATGGCGTCATGGCGCAAACGTACTTGGCCGGGACCGGGCGCACCGATGGCGGCTTGCTCATAGCGAAGCACTGAAGGGGAACCCTGTTCATAGATGCGGACGCGATTTTGTTTCATGTTTTTTCCTTGTGTTGCGGGCTGTTACTGGCGCGGTTCGAGTTATTCACTCGTCGCGGTTACCAGTCTCTGAAACATCTGCTTCACTTCCAGCCCGCGATGAAATGAGTATAGAGAGCACGTAAATGATGATAAACATGATATAAACGGCACCAGTGTTCCTGAATTGGTGATAATCAAACGGTTTTTATTGCAGAGGGCAAAACTGATGGACTATTTCTCGGCGGTTCGGGCGTTCACGCGTGTGGTGGAAACAGGCAGTTTCGTCAAAGCGGCTGCCTCACTCGATCTGCCGCGAAACACGGTGACGAAGCTGGTGCAATACCTTGAGGCCCACTTGAGAGTAAAACTGTTGAACCGTACGACACGTCGGGTATCGACGACGAATGACGGAACTGCCTACTATGAGCGCATGTCGCGCATCCTGGAAGAATGGGAGGAGGTCGAGTCCAGCCTTGCAAGTGCACAGGCAAACCCCCGTGGCAGGCTGCGCGTCGATATGGCCTCTTCAATGGCGACGCGGCTGGTGATCCCGGCACTCCCTGCCTTTCAGGCTCGGTACCCGGACCTGCAGCTCGACGTTGGTGTAAGTGACCGGCCGGTCGATTTGGTGAGCGATCGTGTCGACTGCGTTGTGCGCGCCGGCAAGGTGACCGATCCTTCGCTGATTGCCCGCCACATCGGGAGCCTGCCGTTCGTCACCTGCGCCACGCCGGGCTATTTGGAACATCACGGCAACCCCAAGCATCCGTCGGACTTGGAGAAGGGGCACGTATTGATCCGCTATTTCTACGCCGGATCCGGCCGCCAGTTGCCGATCGAACTTACATCGGGCGAGAAACGGATCGTCGTTCGGGGGCGCTACTTCATCGCCGTCAACGATACCAATGCATTGCTTGCGGCCGCACTGGCGGGCCTGGGCATACTGCATACGCCCGCCTTCATAGCGCAACCTGATATCGACGCGGGCAGGTTGGTGCCTGTGCTAAAACACTGGTCCGGCGAGCCGGCGCCGATATCCATCGTCTATTCACCTAACCGACATCTCAGTGCGCGTGTGCGGGTCTTCGTGGACTGGATGGTGGAACTCTTCAAGACGCATCCACATACGCAACAATCCAGATCCAAACCAACGTAGGATTCCCGCCGGCAGGACGCCGTCGTTCCGTTCGTTGGTGTCAAGTTACGCCCCGCATGGGGTAACCGAAGCAAGGGGTTCCTAACGCGATTTGGCGATAGGCATGGTAAGCCGTCAACGTCCGATATGGGTCGAACCCTGCCGGTCAGACCAAGTTCGTTTCAGCAGCATTAGATAGGTGCAAGGACAGATGCCCCCAAAGCGAAAGCGATGGGAGTTTTTTCATTTGGACGGGAGATTCAGAGAGATACCCTGTTCCGGCGTACCCTCC
>JAQGLW010000063.1 GCA_028292665.1 Herminiimonas sp. | reverse complement strand
AAGGTGTCGCGTTCAGTTCTGGTGCTCATGCTGTTGCTCCGCTATTGAATGATTCGATTGCGATCTGTTCCCGTTGTCATGGAACTGCCTACTTTCGAACAGCCGCGATGATGGCGGCAGTCATGTCGGCGGTGCGCCCGGTGCCGCGGATGTCGCCGGTATGTACTGTCTTGGATCGGCGAGCGTGAAAACAATTTCATTCATGAAGCGCGATCAAGCCGGTAATCCGTTCGAACTCCTTGCCGAATTTGAATTCCAGCGCATCTCTGGAAAAGAAATCCATATTTGCGGCAGCCATTTGGCCAAGGAACGACTTCAGGACCGATTGCCAGCACAGCCAAGTAGCTATGCAGAGAATCTATCGCCATGCCGAAATTCTTTCCAATGAAGTTTGCAAGTATTCCATTGTAATGAAAGCTATATCGAATCTAAAATAAACTCGTTAATTCTTTACTGTCTGCAAGTCCTCGTAGACCACTGTTATCTCCAATCGTGACTTTATTGCGCGACCGTCCATTTCTCCCGGGATAAAACGAGCGCTTTTAAAACGCTCTGCGACGCGATCTGCAAATACTCGTGTGCGTTCGTTCTTGATTGGCATAACGACGTCGGCAACTGTGCCATCTGCGTTGATCAAAACCGTCAACTCTATTGTCCCCGGAAGTGCGACGTCGCTAATTTCCGCCACGTTCAAATCGATATCGGCAACTGGGACCGGTAGGCGGGTAAGGCGGCCTAACGGCAGATAATCCTGATTGGGCAGCAATGCAGAATCACGTTCTGTAGATTGCAATATTTCCATTGTTTCCGTCGACGATTCCGGAGTGGAAAAGAGATCGCTTGTTTCGCGCACCTGAGAAGACTGCGCCGACGATTTTTCAATCGAGGATTCTTGAGTGCCAATGAGATTTATGCTTGCGGCTTTCTGTGGAGGTGTCTGTGACTGCATCTTTTCATTTGCTACGATTCTTATTGCCAGAGATGGGCGCTCCGCCGTTGAATTTCCGACACGGCGAGCAATTCCATGCTCGAACAAGCCTATGCCATAAAAAACAAAAAGCGCAGCCAAATGCAAAAAAAGAGAGCTCAGAAACGATATGGCCGATCGAGCGTTGATACCGGACGACGCGCTTTTTCCAATAAACGCCATCGCTAATCTGCCGCAGAAATCCATTGATTCGGCGTGATGAATTTTTCCTTCATCGAGCACTGTTCTCGCCCTTGCGGGACGGAAGGGGTGGAATGAGAAATGCGAGTCCATACCTATTCATGCTATGTCTGTAAGAACGGATACGGCGATGCGGCTGTCTGAAGTTTTCATCCATTACAACAGCAGTCGCGTTCAGACACTTTCGCGTCATGTATCAGTTCAGCATTTCGTTTATGAACAAGACCCGACCGTGGTCTTCTTGACAAAAGCGCGGCCAGTCGCACTGATCGTAACCACGCGTTCCTGCTTGCCTGCGGTCGGTGTCGCGCGGCAAACTGTAAGCGAAGCTGCGAGCGCACCTACTCCGCTCGGATCAAAAGCCATTGTCCTTATGGCACTTGCTTCAGTTATTTTCAATCCGGAAGATGCGGCCTGCTGTCGATGAAGTAATGTCGTTCCGACCAATACAATCCAACCCTGTTCCCAGCCCCCTGTCGTAGTGCAGCTTGTGCCGTCACTAGACACGCATAGGGTTACCGCAGTATTGCGTTTGATTGCTTCGCTTCTTGCAAGACTCGCGCTGGCCACAAGATTATTAGCATATGAACCGAGTTTATTGCCTAGCACGATATCGTTGAAGGACGGTGCCGCTGTTGCCAGCAGAATAGCTGTTACAGCAATGACGACCATTAATTCAATCAGTGTAAATCCGCGCCCGGCTGACAGCGACAAACTACCTGACTTCAACAAATGCCGACTGGTATGCATTGCCGTTCTTCCTGTCATTTCTGGATATACCAATAAACCCGTGCCTTGGGCTGAATCGCTCCAGTCGGAGTGATTGGGTTACCGCCTTCCAGTGGCGAGTTCGGATTGCACCCGATGCAGAAAGGAACAGTCGTCCCGTTATCCAGCGTGACGTTACCTGCCACGGGTGACGGCGGCAAACCACCACCGGAAATCGTCTCGAAGCGTTGGTTGGTGCCTTTTGAACTCGACGCATTTTTGTACGAAATGTTATAGACCGATGCCGTACCAAGATTGGAAGCGCAGGATCCGGCTACGGCCACCGCGGGCATATGCGTGCTGAACGTCACGTTATCAAACACTGTGATAGCAGATGTCACCACTTGCTCCGACGTGCGCAAGCCCAGATACCAGCCTTTTTTTGTCGCCAATTGCGCGACTGTCGGCGTAGTACTGGTCGTGATGGGATACAGCGAGTTTTTACAGATTACCGCTAGTCCGCAAACAGAATTAGTCAGTTCGTCCGACAACCAGGTGGCATCCAAAGGCTTGTCCTTGAACATGAAGAAATAGTTGGCTACGGCCCCTGTCAACGGATAATAGGCATTGCCCAATGGCTTTTCGCGATCGCCGGAGCCAATCAGCAATGTGTAGGTTCCGCTATCCTCGACCACGTCCGGCGCAAACAGGAATTTCCGGTTTGAGGTGCAGGCCGCTGTGGTGTCGCACCCCAATGATGCGATCTTGGTCATTGTCCAAGCTGCCGGAGCGAGTGTGCCTATATTGATGCGATAAATATTTCCGCCCAAGTCCGCTGCATACGCATGCTTAGCGGTACCATCTACGTCCGGCACGATGAATACATCGGCCACTACACCGCGGTCAGTAGTAAATGTGTTGAGCAAAACGCCGGTATCTGCATCCATCACATAAATCTTGTTGCCCTTGGTAGTCGTGCAAGTATTGGCATCGGCATCTTCGCAGTTATCGTATCCACCGCCTACCATTAACAGTGGAGCTGTGCCATAGGACGACGATAACAGCGTTTTAGGTGCCGACCAAGTCTGTCCGATGCCGCTGAAACCTGTGGTGCAGCCTGTATCATCGCTTGCGTTGGGACAACCCTTTTTCCATTTCAAGGTTGGTGTGCCAGGGGTGCTGACATCAAATGCGTACAGTACTCGTCCGCCGCGCCGCATAGTGGCATAGATATAGGCGTGGGTGGAGTCCCTGTATGCCGAAATCGGTCCATCAATCGCGTAAGGCTTGACCTGCGTTGTGATTGCAGGTGTGCCGGGATAGTAGAGTTCTATATTGTTGTCGCGAATACGTTTAATAAAGCTGTAGAATTCGGGCGGGATAAATGCCCACAATTCGGCGCCTGGAGCAACCGTGCCGATGTTGCCGGTGCGATTGCCATTGACAGCACGCAGCACACCGTCATTAGCGCCATAAAATACCACTACCTGAGGTGCAGCCTCCGTCCCGAAGTTGATTGCCACTGGCCGCGAGTGCACCACGTCGCCATGCGCCGACGGGCGCATGGCGGCAATCCCTTTTGCACCTTCATTATCAGGATTCAGCCCTTTTGCCCAGTTGATAATCGCATCGCGCTCGGTTGTAGTGGCCGCACCGAGCATTGCCGCTGTGACCGTGGTGTTATCAAAATTGATCAAGGACGTGCATGAAGCAAAGACCGAAGAACATGTCTTGACTGGACGTGAGCTCATATTGCGAAGCGCGTAAGCCTGGGCGCCCTTGTCGACCACGTTGCCATCCGGATAGTTGGAGAAGTTGGAATTGGCAATCGTAAGACATCCGCCGTTCGGTTTGTAAGACCAATAGTTGTCAACCGTGGTGGGCGTCCAGTAGCTGCGTGCGCACTCGGTGATAAAGCCGGTACTGCTGTTGATCGCACTGGCCGAATCCGCATCCTGCAAACTGAGTACGTTGTTGATATAGCCTAGCTTGTATTGTTTCAAGTTGCCTGCCCAACGCGGGGCGGCAGTTGAATCCGGTCGGAACATGCCGATATAAACTTGATTACGGTAAGTACCTTGAGTGTTGACGCTGACCGGCAAGCTGACTGCGGCAAACACGCTGTTGACGGACTGGATTTCAGAAAAAATCCCGCTCAAGGCATCCTTGATTTGCTGCCCGCTATTGACCGACGAGCTGACATCAAAATATTTCCCGCTGCTGACAGTTGCCATGCTATTTAAAAGTGCGCTCCAACCCGGTCCCTGACCGTTGGTGACTTTATCGACATCAATCGTATAGGTCGTAACACCCAAGCCGGTCGACTTCATAAAACGTGCCCATTCATCGCCCACGTTATCTTGCGAGCCGCTCGGTGAAATTGTGATTGCGGTAGAAATGCCGCCGGCATCAGTCAGTGCCGTAGTGGCAGCGGTCGTATCGGAGCTGTTGTCGCTCGCTGCACCGTTGCTGATATAAACGATGAAGTTCTTGGCGCAGCTACCGGCAATAACCGGGGTGTTATAAGTGGTTCCTGCTTTTGAATTCAGCGCATTTTTATTGGGGGCGGTATTGGCGATCGCATAGATGGCATTGGACGCCGTAGTGCCTGATGTATTGCCGGTGTAATCCGTCTTGTTTTTATTGTTACCCGAATAGGGTGTGCCGCCGGAAAAATAACGATAAGCATCGGCCATCGTGGCACCCAACTTGCCGCCGTTCGACTTGTCAGCAGTCACGTCGAGGCTGGCCAGAAATGCCAGATATTTGGTCTTGTTGGTAGAAGTCAGATCGCGAATCGCGACACGCATATAACCGCCATCTGTCCCGCTATTGCCACCACCTGTTTCGGTAAACAACATAAAGCCGATCCGAAACTGCGCAGACCCATCGGTATTCACTGGCAAGGCGGTAATCACCGCGCGCAACGCCGCAATTTCATTGGTGAAGGCGTTATTCCAGTTGGCCGTATTATCCAAAATGAACAACACGTTGGGCAAGTCGCCGGGATTAGGCGGCAACCCGACAAACAGATCCGTGTCAGCTGCGGATGAAGATAAATGAAATACCAACATGACAACTGCCAGCATACTTTTAAGGAAGTGGTTTTTCATGTGATTCTCCTGTCGTCAGGATGCTTCAAGGACATTCTGTGGTCTTTTGGGTATCGGTGCGCAACACACGAACGGCTGAATGCACCCGAACCGATCCACCGCTGACAACGTCGGTTACGGTGGCATCGATGTCCCATACCGTGTTCCAGAAGCCGGTTGTCGACATGTTCGTTAGCGAAACACTACTAAGCACGGGAGCGCCGCCTACCGAAGCACGGATACAGACTGGTGGCGCAACTGAAACAACGTAATCTACGGTACCGTCATTATTGATATCTACGTTTATTGATTGAGTCGTCGTCCCGGTCGTGAAGGCCGATCCCACTACCTGCTCGATCGCCTTGTTGGCCGCCGCTATCGCTTCATTGCGGAACTGCATGTTGCCTACCGATTTGAGGTTGGTACTGCTAAGGGTAAAAGCGCTAATGACCATCAGCGTGATGACAGTCAGCATGACCAAGCCCACGATCAAGGTAGCGCCACGGTGGATATAGGGCGATGGGAATGGTTTCATGGCTATGGCGTCTCTCTTCTTCCGGAGATGTTGGTCAGACGCACGGTGGTGGAAAAGACGTGGCGTTTGTAACTTCTGCAGGTGGTCAATGCAGCTCCGGTCAACGCAGTTCCGGCCGAGTCGACGCACGGATCGACTGCGGTGGCTCGCGCTGAATCAAGATAGTAGGTCTTGCTATCCGTGTAGCCGGGTGTGGTGTCCCTGCTGCGCACCAGCACATAGAGTTTGACTGCCACTACATCCATCAATTGTGCGGCAGTGCAAGGCGCAGCAGTGGTGCAACGTATAAAGGCGCCGTCAGGGGTGCTGTCGCCGCGATTGGTTGGTGAAATGAGGTTGGTAGGGTCGGCCCAAGCGATTGCTTGCGTATAATTCGTTGCAGCGCCGGAATCACTGAGATTGTCGATGCCGAATTCAACCTTGAATCCTTCAATACCTTCGATCAGCGGTGTGACCAGCTGATGCGCCAGCGTGCCGGATGCAAGATCGAACTGCGAACGTACCAGCGTAGGAATGCCATCTCCGGCGGTAACAGCAAAATTTCGGATGTAGTAAATGTTCGAAACGAATTTGCGTTTGGCCGCAAACGTACTGCAGTCTCGTTTGGTGAAGGTATGCCCGGTGGTGTCTAGTACATATCCTACTCCGAACACGTACTTCGAGAATCCGCTCGGTATGGACGTCCAGGCACTGCTCACTGTGGCAACCTTGGTAGTGCCGTTGTAGGCGCTGATCACACGGGTTTGATTTACTCCCGGGCCGCTCAGGATGCGGATGGTCAAGCCATTATAGAAATTGTCAGTTGCGGAAGCCGTTGCGGCCAAGGTGATGGTATTGGCCGCACCTGCCTGCGCATAGGATCCAGAAATGTCTGCTTCGCAAAATGAGGACTGGAAGTAAAGTTTGCCTGCAGTATTGTCGCAACTGCCCACACCCGCCTCACAGGTTTCGACATGGCGTACCACTAGAACATCGGTGTTGGCCTGCTGGTTGGTCAAGAAGGAAGGTGAAAGAGCGCAACTGGCCGGGATTGCATTGTAGGCTTGGACCGGTATGCCAATCAGGTTACCTTTGTACTCGGCAGTCCAATTGGTTGAGTTGTAAGCAAGACAGGGATCAGGGACGGAGGTAGGTACGCTACCTCCAATCGTCGACGTTGGGCTGGGAGCCGCATACGAGCTCAGATCGTCGTACTGAGGGACATATCCGCCCAAAAAACCTGCATGGACAAGATCACTTTCCAAAAGCTGCATGGCGAAACGGCCATTTTCGATCTGGCTATTGGCCCTGGCCATCTCCGCGTTGGAGCGGTTGATGTTGACGAATACGGTAATCAGCGCCAGCATGATCAATAAGCTGATGGTGATAGAGATCATTAACTCGATCAAGCTAAAGCCGGACTGCGGTGTCTCTGCGGTTGTCTCGTCACGACAGGTCTTTTGTTTTGGGTTCATGTCAGGTCAGCGTCGCAATACGAACGATCGTGGTCAACACGCGACGGCAGCGATCACTGATGCACATGGTGCCGGTGTTATAGTTGTTTTGTCCGCAGGCGACGCTGGAAGGCGGTGCTGAAATAGGCCCCATGCCTTGCCAGGCCACGGTAATCAAGTATTCTCCACTGCCGAGGCTTTCAACGCAGCCGCGCCCACCGATAAAGGCGCCCACGCGAACCGTGCTCCCGGTTTGCGTCTCGCCCGCGCCTTGCAGGGCATTGCACCACTCGTTGGAATCCCTCTGCACTGTGGTACTGCTGGTAGTGGGACAAGTCATGCCGGCGCCGAGCGGAGAAGCCGTGCCAGTGACGTAGCTCGCTGCAGCAGTCCGGTTGCTGGCGATGCGGTTGGCCATGTCTTCCAGCAGGATCAGTCCTTGCGCGCGCTGGTAAGCTTCCATTTCGGACAGTTGCAGGCGCGATTGCAGCCCGACCAGACCCAACAGGCCAAAGGCCAGGATGACGATCGTGACGAGCACTTCGATCATTGTAGCGCCGCGCTGAATGGACATGGCGGATGAGATTTGCGTATTTACCATTTGTTAGCTGGAGATTTAACTCCCTCACTGGTCAGTGTCAGCGTGCCATCGCCGGCTTGCGAACCTCCGGTAATCGGGGTGAAAGTGATGGTGAAGGAAGGCGGTGCAGTAGTAGTGGATATCGTAGGGGTATATTTTGCGCTGACCGAACTTGGCAAGCTGTATCCGTTGGTCTGGAGTGTGGCCAAGTCGGCATAACTGCGGTTGGCCAGCAAGAATTGCTGTTCGCGATTGGCAATGTCCATCATCTCGGTCTGTGCGGCCGCACGTTTGCTACGCACGACATATTTTGAATAACTAGGTATAGCAACTGCCGCAAGAACGCCGATTATCACTACTACAATCATCAATTCGATCAAGGTGAAGCCCTGTGGTTTATGGGCTCGTGCCGAAATCTGTTTCCATGTCTTGTTATTCATGTTGTATTTAATATCTCGAGTTTGAATCGCAGTTGTTTCATGCCGATACGGTCATATTATTCAAAAGATGCGTATTGGCAATAATTTGCCGACAGCAGGTCAGTTTTTCAGCATGAAAGGCATTGGATATTGCGTTGCATCGTTGTATCGTTGTCTACTAGTCCATCACTCAACGACTTTTGGATACAGATACTTCAGTTTGATGCGAGCATTCTTGTGCGGAATTGCCAGTCAGTGCTCAATGGACAAGGAATTGCCGGGCTCGTGGATAGCCCGGACCAAGGGCGCCAAGGTCTGGCTGCAACTCATCACCGACTGAAGAACCGTGGTGGATGACCTCAAAGGCTTTTCTGAGGCGATTAAAGCGGTATTTCCAAAGACGGCGGTGCAACTGTTCAGTTTGTTCATGATCGCCATCGCAGCTCTCTTTGTTCTGGAATGGGTAAGTTCCACGCTTTCCGGATCAGATCAACCCTCAAGCGCACATCCACTCTCGCTCGCACTCAGCCTGATTTGCAGCGTACTGTGATGAATGGCGAAGCGCCTCTCCAACTCGTTGGAAATGTGCTCCATAAACCCATCCCCCGGATACCCGCCCGGCATGATCAATTGCACGGTCAACGCGCTCTCCGTCGTGCTCATCCCCCATATATGCAAATCGTGTACATCTGCGACACCAGGCAAGTCTGCCAGAAAGAGCTGCACCGCTTGCAGGTCGATGTGCGCAGGTACTGCACTTAACGACAGCTGTATTGCTTCGCGCAACAATCCCCAGGTCCCGACGAGCACCACACCCACGATCACAAGGCTCAGTACGGGATCGAGCCAGTACCAGCCTGTGTAGAGCATCACCACGCCGGCTATGGCAACGCCCAACGACACACCGGCATCTGCAGCCATATGCAAATATGCACCCCGGATATTCAGATCGCCTTTGCTGCCCGCCATGAACAGCCACGCTGAAAAACCATTTATCACAATACCGACGGCTGCCACGATGGACACCGTCAATCCGGCAATTTCGGATGGTTCCACAAAGCGGTGCACGGCTTCCAGGGCGATGGCGCCGCACGCGACCAGCAGCAGCATCGCATTGGCGAGCGCCGCCAGAATCGACGTACTGCGCAGGCCGTAGGTATAACGTCCACCGGGCTGTTTTTTAGCGAGTAGTGCCGCACCCCATGCCAGCAGAAGTCCGAGCACGTCCGAAAGATTGTGTCCGGCATCGGCCATCAACGCAGTCGAATGCGCGATGAAACCATAGGTGAATTCGATGCCTACAAAGCCGAGATTGAGAATAATGGCCAGCACAAATGCACGGCTCCGGCTGTCAGGCACAGCATGATGTCCATTTTTTTCGTGGTGATGACCATCGTCATGATGATGAGAATGAATCACTGCTTATCTCCGTAAATTGCAATACCCCATGCTTCGAATGCCGGCGCCGGGCCATCACGTTTATCAAAACGCGAACTCGCTCTTCCATGAATTGAAGCAGAAGATAATCCGTTCAACCAGGTCGGCGCGTATCCGCATTCAACAAATCATGCTGTGTCCAGCCAGGCTCGATCTGCGGCAGGCGCTTGTCCTGCCGCAGCAGCAACTCGAACTGTGCGGCCGGCACCGGTTTGCTGAAATAATAACCCTGCATTTCGTCGCATCCATGATGCCGGAGGTACGCAAGCTGCTTCTCGTTTTCGACACCTTCTGCAATGACTTGCAGCCTCAGACTGTGGGCCAGCGAAATGATCAGCGCCACGATTGCTGCATCATCCGTGTCGACCGTAATGTCGCGCACGAAAGATTGATCGATTTTCAGCACGTCGATCGGAAATCGCTTCAGATACGACAAGCTCGAATATCCTGTACCAAAGTCATCGATCGACAATTGCACTCCGATTGCTTTCAGCTCACGCAGAATCCCGATCGCACGCTCGACGTTCATCATCACGAGACTTTCGGTCAGCTCGATTTCCAGATAATGCGGCGCGAGTCCGGTTTCTTCAAGGGCAGCGGCAATCGACTTGACCAGTTCTTCCTGAGCGAACTGACGGGCGGATAGATTGACGGCGATGCGCAAACCGTTGAATCCGGCGCGCTGCCATGCTCTGCACTGTTGACAAGCAGTGCGCAGCACCCAGGCGCCGATCGGCACGATTAATCCGGTTTCTTCTGCCAACGCAATAAAACGTGCGGGCGATATCAGACCGAGCTGGGGATGCTGCCATCGGATCAATGCTTCCATGCCGACAATACGGCCATTGGATAAATCGACCTGCGGCTGGTAATACAGCAAGAATTCGCCGCGCTCCAGAGCCGTACGCAAATCGCCTTCGATACGCAATCTTTCCAGTGCCCCTTCATTCATGGCCGGTGTATAAAACTGGAAATTGCTCCGGCCCATTTCCTTGGCACGATACATTGCAATGTCGGCGCGCTGTATCAGGATATCCGGGTCATTGCCATCGGCCGGATAGACCGCGACGCCGACGCTGCAAGTGAGAAAAAACTCATGCCCGTCAATCGTGACCGGGCAAGCAACTGCATCCATGATGCGCTGGATCACACCGGTTGAAAGCCTTTCATCGGTACGTTCCGGCAGCAGCAACATGAATTCATCGCTGCCGAGCCGGGCAACCGTATCGGTGGCGCGCACCGAAGCCCGAAGCCGCGCGGAAATCGTTTTCAGAAGCAGGTTGCCCGCCTTGTGACCCAGTGTGTCATTGACGAACTTGAAGCGGTCGAGGTCGACGAACACTGCCCATACCTGATGATTGTAGCGGGACGCATAAGCGATCGCCTGACCGAGACGATCACGCAACAGATTCCGATTGGCGAGTCTGGTCAGTGTGTCATGACTTGCCTGGAATTCGAGTTCGGCTTCGTATTGCTTGGTCGCGGTGATGTCGTACTGCGCTGCGACGAAGTGCGTTACTTCACCGGATGCATCCTTGACCGGAGCAATATACAGATCATTCCAGAACAGCGTGCCGTCCTTGCGGTAACTTCGAAGAACGCCATGGGCTTCGCGCTTCTCGAACGTCGCAGCCTTGAATTCGGCAAGGCAAGGCTGATCGTGGTCATTCCCGATCAGCAGGCGCATGCTGCGGCCGATGACTTCTTCCGCTTTGTAACCGGTCATGCGTTCGAATGCGGGATTTACGTATTCGATCGGATAATCGGGCGGCATTGCACTGGTAATGATGATCGCATTGGCACTGGCTTCGATTGCACGCTGGCGCAACTGCAACGCCTTTTCGGCACGCACGCGCGCGGCGATGTCCTCGGTAAGCAACTCGTTGGCGCAGCGCGCCTCGGCTGTGCGTTCATCCACCAGGCGCTGAATACGCTGCGAACGCGATGCGAGGGTTTGCACATAAGCGGCGGCCAGCAGGCTCAGAAGCATGCCGGCCGCCAATGCCAGCAGCGAACCACCGTGATTGGCTGTAACGGAAAGATTCCGGTTCGAGATCACCATGTGCCATGGTTGTCCCGCCACATCAAAGGATTGCGAAATGATCCGAGGCGGTTCATTGAAAAGCCGCAGCGGCAACCACGACGCTTCGTCTGTGCCGAAAGATGCACTGCCTTTATGAAAAGCCAAATCGAAATTTCCGGATGAATTGCCCGCATACAGCTTGATCTCGATGCCGGAAGCATCCAGCAATCCATTGGCGTTCAATATCTTGTTGATCAAGTCCTCGACACGAAAGACGACAGCCGTATCGCCTATAATCGCGCGCCGTCTGGATATGACATCGGTCAGTGCAGCGCCATGCCGATAAACCGGCATCAGCACGATGAATCCGCGCTGCATGTCCGTCTCCTGCATCAATCGCAGCAAGCCTGTCGCCGACGGCAGTCCGGTGTCGGTAGCACGCCGCATCGCGTCGACTTGAGATGCATACGACGCTGCGTCAAATCCGAATACCGCTTCATTGCCCTTCATCGGTTCGAGATAATCGACAACCCGGTAACTATCCCGGATCCTGACAGGCACTATCCTGCCGTCAGAAGATAATTCGTTCACGCTGAAAGCAGGATAATGTTTTCGCATATCGGCCTCGAATGCCGGACGCTCGGCTTCTGAAACCATGCGATGAAAATTGAAAGCCTTTATGTAGGGATAACGCCGCAGCAGCGGCTGCGTAAATTCGTGAAACTGCTCGCGATTGACGGAATCCAATGTCGCAAACAACTGATTGACGATCTCGAGTCCTGCGACGGCATCATTCAATCCCTGCCTCAGGCTGATAAACCGGATATCGGCGCGTTGTCCGAAATCGACCGCCACCGCATCGTTCTCCAGACGACGCACGACAGTAAATAATACAACGGTGAGAATGACTCCTGTCAGCAGAGTCGAAACCGCCGTGGCATATAGAGAAAAAGGCAAACGACTACGAAGCATCCGGACTCCCGCTGCGGCCGACTTTCAAGGCGCTCGGTTTTGTTAATCATTCTGTAATCAAGGAGAAACCCGACTCCGATACGACGTGCTGCCCGTAGCGTAGCTTATTTATTGGGTACTGTTAAGCAACGGCAGCAAATGCGTTCACGCGGAACCAACAGTGCCGCCGAAAGGCTGCATGGATTTTTCGGCAATGTATCCCGATTCCATTGCATTAAATACCCGGTAAACTTTTGGCCGACAAACCGCAGCATCCGGCTCAGGCTTTATTTTCGCCAGGTTCCGGCAACAGACAGGCCGCCACTATTTGCAGATCATTGTCTTTCGCAAAGTCGACAACGAAGTGGTATGCCAGCGGTTCTATCTCGCGTAAATCTTCATTGACGACCACGGATTTGATACCGCCCAGCAGTGTAGGACGAACATATGGAGAGTATTGCAAATGGGCGTTGGGACCGCCGGAACCTTCCGAGCGAAAGCAGGACATCACACCGCACAAGCGTTCGGCCCAATCGCTGGGGCGAAATTGCTTACCATCGCTGGTAATGCCCTGAATGAAGAATTCACGGGCAGGCGCTTTTTGATTTTGAATTGGGTCGGCCATGTGTGCGGCTTGTTTGCGTAGCCATGGGCCACTCGGGTTTGCTTGCCGCCATTATGTAGCATCAAGCTTTCAGAATTCTTGCATATTATATCTTATAGAAGAGTTGAATAAAACCACAGTTCACATGACGAAACCGAATCCGTTTTCATCCAACCTTGCTAATGTATGTTCGCTTCAGAAGGGTCCTTGCCCAAACTAGCCTAGCCACACTGCAACCGACAGCAGCAGCAGCAGCAGCATCCACAACAACAGCGCACGCCAGACCAGGCCGACAGTGCTTCGCAGGGATCGCACGGTCGGCTCGTCACCGGGCAGGCTTTCCGCTTCAATAGAGACAGAATCGATGCTTGACGCATCTGCCGGCAGCAAGTCTGCCGCGTTTTCGGCCGGCGTACCTAACCGCACTCCCATTGCGCCGGCGCCTGACGAAAGAATGATGCCGATGGTTTCGTTTTGCCAGCGGCCGGCAAAATTTCGCCATGCATAGATCGCATCCTCAAAATTGCCGACCACCGCAAAAGCGGTAGCCGTCAGCCGTGCCGGAATCCAGTCAATCCAGTAAAACGCCTGCGCGGCAAAGCGGCCGAATGCTTCGTTTTTCATGTGATCCGGCTCATTCCAGGCTCGCGCCAGGTATTCGGCCACACGATACAGCACTGCACCGGCCGGGCCGAACGGCATCAGGAACCAGAAGAAAACACCGAATACATGGCGATGCGTTGTCACCAGCGCTTTTTCGACAGCGATGCGGGATATTTCATTTGCATCCATTGCAGTCGTGTCTTGCCTGGTCCACAGTGCGAGCAACTCGCGCGCAGCGGCTTCATCGCCGGTATTGAGCGCCAACTGAATCGAAGTAAAGTAATGGCTATAGTGCCGAAAACCCAAGGTCAGATAGACGATCAAAATATTCCATGCCAGCGCCGCAAGCGGACTGAGTCTGGTGCATAGCCAATAGACCAGCATGGTCGGTACCGTGAGCGCAGTCATCATCACCAGCCACCCCAGCCGCCCATGCTCCGCGCTGCCTGCGTTGAACCATCCTTCGATGCGGATGGAGAATGCCTTGATTGCGTTGTAGATCGGATTGTCCGCGCGCAAAGGCTTGAGTTGTTCGATCAACAGTGCGCAAAGGATAGAAAGAAATGTCATCAAACCGCCTTATAAGTCATCCAACCCATACGATAACGCAGCGCACCGCCGGAATCAAACTGGTTGATTGAGCGGAATTTGCATAACCCGGGAAAGCGCTGCAGTATTTCCGAAAAAACCACCATGTTTGCCATGAAAAACCAGGCGCGATCGGTTCAGGCGCGCAAAAAGTGAAACAGGTTGCGCAACATGCCTGCCGTGGCGCCCCAGATGAAAAAGCGATCATATGGCATTGCATAGAATGTGCGGCGCCCGTCCGGGAAATCGGCCGTGCGGCGCTGATGATTCATGCCATCCATCAAAAACGCGAGCGGAACCTCGAAAATTTCAGCGACTTCGAACGGGTCCGCACACAATTCGAACGGCGGATGCACGATCGCCACCACCGGTGTAATACGATACCCTGTTGCGGTGAAATAATCCGGCAGGGTTCCGATCACTTCCACATGACGCCGGTCCAGCCCGACTTCTTCTTCGGTCTCGCGCAAAGCGGTTTCTATTGCCGAGGTATCCCCGGCTTCCATCTGTCCGCCAGGAAAGCTCACCTGGCCTGCATGGTCGGTCAAATGCTCGGTACGCTGTGTGAGAAGTAAAGTAAGTCCTTGTTCGCGTACGACGATAGGCAATAGCACGGAAGCCGGCGTCGGCGACATGTCTTTTTCGCGCATCAGCTGCTCATCGGTACGTTCAGGCAGCCACTCCGGCGGCTTGGCAAAACGCACGCGCAGCCAGTCGGCTGTAAGCTGCCCTGATGTAACGGCGGCTTCGCCGGCCAGGGATTCAACCGGAATGATTTGCGGATCGAAAAGCGATTTGGTCAAGATGATTTCCTGAAAAGCCTTTCAGCAACAACGACATGAGTGAATAGAGCATTACATTCTTGTCGCCGCATCAATTATTTAAAAAATAATTTGAAACGATGAATGCAAAAAGGGCACCATCGGTGCCCTTCGTCTGCAATCCGCGGCTGATTACTCTGCTGCGGATTGAGCTGCCGCACGACGGTTCGGCAGCTTTTCCTTGATACGTGCCGATTTGCCTGAACGCTCGCGCAGGTAATACAGCTTGGCGCGGCGCACATCGCCGCGGCGCTTCACTTCGATCGATGCGATCAGTGGAGAATACAGCTGAAACGTACGCTCGACACCTTCACCGGACGAAATTTTGCGCACGATGAAATTGGAGTTCAAGCCGCGATTGCGACGCGAAATCACGACGCCTTCATAAGCCTGGGCGCGCTTGCGCGTGCCTTCGACCACGTTAACGTTGACGATGACGGTATCGCCCGGCGCGAAGTCGGGGATATTTTTGCCGAGACGTTTAATCTCTTCCTGCTCAAGTTGTTGGATCAAGTCCATTTTCAGCTCCAAAAGCCATCTTGCCGGCGCGGTTGTTGTAAACCTTTTTGCCCGGTAGAGGATGGGGTTAAATATGCCGGCGACAAACATTTCGCCCGCTCGATACTGCAACTACAAACTGTCTAAAAACTTTTCGTCGGCGCGCGTCAGCAATCCTGCTTCGCGTGCTTCCGCAATCAATTCCGGCCGCTTTTTTGCGGTTACTTCCAATGCCCGCCCGCGTCGCCATTTTACAATCTCTGCATGGTGCCCGCCCATCAATACAGGTGGCACTGCAACGCCTTCGTATATTTCCGGCCGCGTGTAATGAGGATAATCCAGCAAGCCGTTGACGAAGCTGTCTTCGATTGCGGACGTATCGTCATGCAATACGCCGGGCAACTGCCGGATCACTGCATCCATCAACGCCATCGCCGGCAATTCGCCGCCTGACAGCACGAAATCGCCCAAGCTGATTTCCTCATCGACACAGCGGTCCAGCAAACGCTGATCGATTGCTTCGTAACGCCCGCACAGCAGCACCAGGCCCGGTTCGGTCGTCAGTTGCATCACACGCCGATGCGTAAGCGGCCGGCCTTGCGGCGACAGGTACACGACGCGCGGCGTCGACAATCCCTGCTTCGACTGGCGCGTCCTGGCCGCATCTATCGCGGCTTCCAGCGGTTTGGCGAGCATCACCATGCCCGGGCCGCCGCCATATGGCCGGTCATCGACCGTCCGGTGATTATCGCTGGTAAAATCACGCGGATTCCAAAGCGCCAATTCGCATTTTTTCTGCTCAAACGCACGACGGGTAATTCCCGACTGCGTCAGCGCGGCAAACATTTCAGGAAAGAGCGTGACGACATCAAATTGCATCCCGTGACCCATCTAAATTATTGCCTGCACAGGGCCAGGCTAATAATCCAGCCCCCAGTCCACCGTGATCTTTTTCATCTTTTGATCAACCGTTTTGACAAATTCGTCAACGAACGGGATCAACAATTCCTGCTGCGTTTTTTCAGGTTCGGCAACCTGTGGCGGCGCCACCCGCAAAATCGGATGCGCGCCGTTATCCATCAAATCCGTCACTCTGCCTAACTGTTCGCCCTGCAGGTTTTCGACTGTCAGGCCGATTAAATCGATCCAGTAAAATTCGTCGTCGGATAATGGCGGGAAATGGCTGCGCGGAATCTGTACCGTTGCGCCCTTGAGCGCTTCTGCCGCATCTCGCCCTGCTACGCCCATCAATTGGGCCACAACGTCCCCGCTATGGGTTTTGGCCTGCATCATTTCGACATCGTGGAAATCCGGCTTATCCAGCCACCATGTCTTCGCAGTCAACAGCGCATCCGCATCGGCAGAGTATGGCTTGATCCTTACCCAGCCGCTGATGCCGTAAGCACCGGACACATAACCTACCAAAACCAGATCTTCGGGAATCGGAATCCCCGATGCAGTCTTACGCGACAAATTTAAGCAGCGGCTTTCTTGCCGGCCTGGCTGACCAGACGGGCAACGGTAGGCGACAGTTGCGCACCTACGCCCTGCCAGTAGGACAAGCGATCCTGCACGATACGAAAGACTTCTTCACCGCCGGCAGCAACCGGATTGTAAAAACCGATGCGCTCAATGAAGCGGCCATCGCGGCGATTGCGCGAATCAGTGGCTACGATGTTGAAAAACGGGCGCTTCTTGGCGCCTCCACGAGCTAAACGAATAACGACCATAATATTTCCAAAAAGTGTTCGAACACGGAAAAAGCCGCAAATTATAGCTTACTTTGCCACCAAACGACAACCATCCAATCCGTTTTTGCCAAAGATTCCGTTGTGAAATCAAGCACTTCGTCATCAGCCAGCCAATGCTCAAAGGGTTGGCATCCGTGTGCTGCGTTGCTTTGGCGTCAGGACTGATGCACACTACGCCCGAAGGAAGTTTCCGTTCCGGCAGGAGGAACCTTTGGATATGAGGAGATCGCCACCGGACACACTGCTTGACACCGCGTATTCTAATTGAACGCCATGCAAGGAAATACATGACCAAAATTACGTTATGTGCATCTTTACATTTTGCAACATTGGGATAACCCCTCAATGAGCATAATAGCCCTATTTTCCCGTATCGATTGACGCATATTATGGTTGTTACTCACAAGAACAAAACACTCGCTGCTCTACTCGCCTTTATTTTCGGCGGTTTGGGAATTCACCGGTTTTATATGTACGGCATGAAAGATATGTGGGGCTGGGCGCATTTATGCACCCTGTTGATTTCCGGAATTGCTCTGTTCACCATTCCCGGTCAGCCCCTGATGTTTATCGCAAGCCCGCTGGTCATATCGATATTGGCGGGCTTCATCGAAACCTTCATCATCGGACTGATGCCTGATGACAAGTGGGATGCCCGCCATAATCCCGGCTCAGACCGGCAATCGCATTCAGGCTGGCTGGTTGCGATAGTACTGGTACTTACGGTCGGAGTGGGTGCTACGTCGCTTATTGCAGCAATCGCCAGAACCTTCGATTTGCTCTACACCGGCGGAGCGTACGGCTGAACCGGGCCGCCCGTCCGGCGGCCATTAGTTGCGGCAGCTGCGCTGTCGTACCGGCGACCCGATCGGCTGTTCTAGACAGCAGCACTCATCGGGCGCTCGATGGGCGGTGTACCTTCCTTGAATAACTGCTTGAGCTGCTGCCGAAACTCCGGCGAGTCTTCATGCTTGTGAACCGCAACTGCATGCTGTACTGCCGCTTCAAGCAATTCCTGATCGGAGTCGGCGCATAATGCAATCGTACAGTTGGTGTCGCTTGGAAATTCGCGGCAGTCGATAAATTTGCGTGTCATGTGAGTCTCCTGATGCCGAGATGAATGAATGCTCGTTATGGATGCTGAACTATCCCTGAAGAGCGCGAAAATGCGCAGCTGAACCACCCCACTTAATTAACCGGATCTGCTATCGCAAGTTGTTTTAATGCTTCATCCGATGCAATAAATTTTCAAGTTGAAACGCTGGCTGTTTCGATCAATTTGCAGCCGTCGATTTTCCAGGTGCCATCCGATTCTTGTTGCATGCTATATATCGCAACCCATACGAAATTGTCCGAATCGGTCAAACGCACAATCTGGAGGGCCTGACCATCGACTAGTTCGGGTACTGCAAAAAGAGCAAGCCGATTGCGGTAAATAACGGGATATTCGTTCTTGATGAGCCGCAAGAAATCGTCTGCACTACCGATCAGGATGCGCGTGGAAGATGTCGCAAAGCCAAAAGCTTTTGCTGCGTCATCTTCAGCGAAAGCATCAAGCTGCGACTGAATAACGAAATGGATCGCTTGTGCATCTACGGGATTCATCTCCTCTGCAATCGCATCGCCGATTGCCCATGGCGCCAGCAATCCGAGCAGCAAGTTGAAAATAATCAGTGCTCGACGTTTCATGATCACCTCCGGACATGAGAACGCGTTAAGGCCAGTGTAGAACAAGCTGCGAAAAATACATTGATACGCACGTAATCGGCTTGATATTCCTCATGACGAGAAAAAGGCAGCCTGCAAACAGTCTTTTATTACATGCCTGCAATCGCAGTCAGAACTGATCCTCGGCAAGCGCCAGCACTCCTGCACTGCCGTCGACGATGGCTGTGCGATAACCGGAAGCCTGCGACAGAATGTGATCGGCAAAAAAGCGCGCAGTGGCAATTTTTGCCTGATAAAACCCGGCATCGCCCTCTCCGGCCTTGAGCTTTTGCTCGGCGATCAGCGCGGCGCGCGCCATCTGCCATCCACCCAACACAATGCCGGCCAGCTTCAGATACAACACGCTTCCGGAAAATACGCCTTTGATATCGGATTTCAGATTGGCGACAATGTAAGTCACGACGTCTTCCAACGCATTCGAACCGGCAGCCAGTTGATTGCGGATTGCAGCCAGGTCGCCCGAAGTACGGGACGCAAGGTCGGCTTCGGTTTTGCGCACTTGCGCGAGAATGCCTTTTGCGGTGACGCCGCCATCCCGCGCAGTTTTTCGGCTGACCAGATCATTCGCCTGAATTGCCGTCGTGCCTTCATAAATTGTCAAAATGCGTGCATCGCGATAATACTGCGCGGCACCGGTCTCCTCGATAAAACCCATACCGCCGTGCACCTGCACACCGGTTGAAGCTGCATCGATCGACATTTCGGTCGACCAGCCTTTGACGATCGGCACCATGTATTCATAAAAGGCCTGGTTGGCCTTGCGTGCCGCTTCGTCTGCATGGTGATGTGCAGCATCGAATGCCGCTGCGGTGACGTACGATAATGCACGTGCAGCCTCGATCTGTGCCCGCATCGACATCAGCATGCGACGCACATCCGGTTGATGAATGATCGATACCGGTCCGCCGGAACCGGCCAGATCGCGCGATTGCACACGATCTTTCGCGTATTGCGCCGCCTTTTGGTAAGCGCGTTCCGCCACACCGATGCCCTGCATGCCGACAGCGAAGCGCGCCGCATTCATCATGATGAACATGTATTCGAGACCCCGGTTTTCTTCGCCGACCAGCGTGCCGATTGCACCGCCGTGATCGCCGAACTGCAATACCGCGGTCGGGCTTGCCTTGATGCCGAGCTTGTGTTCGATCGATACGCAATGCACGTCGTTGCGCGCGCCTAGCGACCCATCGGCATTGACCAGAAATTTCGGCACGACGAACAAGGAAATACCCTTGACGCCTTGCGGCGCATCGGGAGTGCGTGCAAGCACCATGTGGATGATATTTTCCGCCATGTCATGCTCGCCGTAGGTAATGAAAATCTTGGTGCCGAACACCTTATAAGTGCCGTCATCCTGCGGCACCGCACGCGAACGCACCATCGCCAGGTCAGAGCCGGCTTGCGGCTCCGTCAAATTCATCGTGCCGGTCCATTTTCCTGAAATCAGGTTGGCAAGATAGCGTTTTTTCTGCGCATCCGTACCGGCCGTCATCAGCGCCTCGATCGCGCCATCGGTCAGCAGCGGACACAATGCAAACGATAAATTTGCAGAATTGAGCATCTCGATGCACGGCGTCGCTACCAGTTTCGGCAAGCCTTGGCCTCCGAAATCGACTGGGTGCTGTACGCCTTGCCAGCCAGCATTGCCGAATGCCTTGAACGCTTCCTTGAAACCCCTGGCAGTCGTCACCTTGCCGTCATGCCAGCTACTCGGCTCCTTGTCAGCGGTGAAGTTGAGCGGCGCCACCACTTCGCTGCAAAACCTGGCATATTCTTCCAGCACCGCTTCCACGGTTTCCGGCGTTGCGTCTTCGCAGCCCGGCAATGCATTGACTGCGGACAGGTCGGCCAATTCGTTTATTACGAACAGCATGTCCTTCAGTGGGGCGACGTAGCTCATTTGAACCTCCGGAAGATCAGGCAGGATTGCCGGATTATTGCGGATCGACGGAAAAAATCCTGTCAGTTCCACGACGAACCCCGCAAATCCTGCCCGTTATTTCTGCAAATCCGGTTTGCAGCGAGTACTACCCCAGCTCGGCAACCAATTGCGGCACGATCTCGAACAGATCGCCGACGATACCGTAATCGGCCACGCTGAAAATCGGTGCTTCCGGATCCTTGTTGATCGCAACGATCGTCTTTGAGTCCTTCATGCCGGCCAGATGCTGGATCGCGCCTGAAATGCCGACCGCAATGTACAACTGCGGCGCCACGATCTTGCCGGTCTGCCCAACCTGCCAATCATTCGGCACGAAGCCGGCATCGACCGCCGCACGGGATGCACCCATTGCGGCGCCGAGCTTGTCGGCCAACGGCTCAAGTATCTTGAAGTTGTCGCTGGAGCCCATGCCGCGGCCGCCGGAGACGATTACTTTCGCAGCAGTCAGTTCGGGCCGATCGGATTTCGCCAGTTCGCGCCCGACGAACGCGGACTTGCCGGAGTCGGCTACTGGCGTGACGTTTTCAACGGCCGCAGAGCCACCGGTTGCGGCAGCATCGAAGCCGGTGGTGCGCACGGTGATGACTTTGATCGCATCGATCGATTGCACTATTGCAATCGCATTGCCCGCATAGATCGGGCGTTCGAATGTATCCGGCGCGTCGACTTTGGTGATCTCGGAAATCTGCCCGACGTCGAGTTTGGCGGCGACGCGCGGAAGAATATTCTTGCCATATGCAGTAGCAGGGGCAAGGATGTGCGAGTACGCAGCGGCCAATGCCAGCGCCTGCTCGGCGACATTTTCTGCAAGGCCATCGGCAAATTGCGGGGCGTCGGCGATCAGTACTTTGGATACACCGGCGATCTTCGCGGCCGCTTCTGCAGCAGCGCTGCAATTGTGGCCGGCGACAAGGACGTGGACCTCGCCGCCGCATTGAGCGGCGGCAGTGACGGTATTGAGAGTGCTTCCTTTTAATGAAGCGTTGTCGTGTTCGGCAATGACAAGTGCGACCATGATGAAATCCTTTTAATTGCGGGGCAGCGTTTATGAGGCGCCGCAGCGTGCTGAATTATCTCGATCCCGCTTGACGGGACTCTGTCCTCGACATATCGAAATCGAGGTTAAGCGCGGGGTATCGCGCCAACGGATTAAATGACCTTCGCTTCGTTCCTGAGTTTGCCGACCAGCGCGGCAACGTCCGGGACCAGGACGCCGGCCGAACGTTTGGGCGGTTCGGTCACTTTCAGGGTCTTCAGGCGCGGCGTGACATCGACGCCGAGGTCGGCAGGCTTCAGCACTTCAAGCTGCTTCTTCTTTGCCTTCATGATGTTGGGCAAAGTCACATAGCGCGGCTCGTTCAGGCGCAAGTCGGTAGTGACGACCGCCGGCAATGTCAGTGCGATGGTTTCGAGGCCGCCGTCGACTTCACGCGTCACGGTGGCTTTACCGTCTTCGACCGTGACTTTGGAAGCGAAGGTTGCCTGCGGCCAGCCGAGCAATGCAGCGAGCATCTGGCCGGTCTGGTTGCAATCGTCATCGATCGCCTGCTTGCCAAGGATGATCAGTTGCGGCTGCTCCCTGTCGGCCACGGCTTTCAACAATTTGGCCACAGCCAGAGGCTGAAGCTCGGCATCGGACTCGACCAGCACCGCCCGGTCGGCGCCGATGGCCATCGCAGTGCGCAGCGTTTCCTGGCATTGCGTTACGCCGCAGGATACCGCGATGACTTCAGTGACTTTGCCCGTTTCTTTCAGGCGCATCGCTTCTTCAACGGCGATTTCGTCGAACGGATTCATCGACATCTTGACGTTGGCGATATCGACGCCGGAGCCATCGGATTTAACGCGGACTTTGACGTTGTAGTCCACTACGCGCTTGACTGGAACCAGTACTTTCATAGCTCTGCCTTTGAAAAAATCGAATTGACGAAACGTAAACTGAAACAGGATTATAAAAGAGATATTGACGCTTTGCAGAAATTCAGCACGGTCGTTCTATTAAATGCTGAAGCATAGCCCCTTGCTGGAGCATAGCTGCTAATTCTTTAATAAAAAGACTTCCGGGAACTTTATGTAGACCTGCAATCAGCTTATGACTGAATGCAACATCGGTATTTGATATTTTGTAAACTGCGTTGTCTCTGCATTCAAGCTGGATGCAGAGCTTGAATGTACGAATGTGTTATTTGCGCCGCATGAAAAAAACGAATTCTTTATTGTCTTCGGAGTGTGCCAGCAGATCATTGCCGGTTTGTTTCGAGAACGCCTGAAAATCGCGCACCGAACCGGGATCGGTTGCAGTCACGCGCAGCACCTGACCGCTCGTCATTTCAGCCAGCGCTTTCTTTGCTTTCAGAATCGGCAACGGACAATTCAAGCCGCGTGCGTCAAGTTCTTTATGAAACTCCATGGCAATACTCTCAAATCGGATAGGCTGTTAATGACCCGATTTTACCGCAAATGCCGACATTGATGCGTCGCAGCAAAGACTTGCTTTGCCGGTCTGTCAGGGAATGCCATTATTGCGGGACGGCGATTGTATCGGCAAGTCCGTGAACTCGACCGGCAAACCGCGCGCCCGCATCCAATCGGCCATCGCATAACCGGTTCCTGACGGCCATGGCCGTAACTTTTCCGGTGCGACCAGCCGATAATCGACCAATTCCTCGGACAAGCGGATTTCACCCGATGCTTTTACATGATAGGCAATAATCAATTCATTTTTACGGATGAATTCATAAACGCCGATCAGCTTGATATCGCCGGCATCGAGATTGGTTTCTTCCTTCAGTTCGCGTGCCACGCCCTGTTCTGGCGTCTCCCCGCGTTCCATGAAACCGGTGATGAGTGCGAACATCTTTTCAGGCCATGCCGCATTGCGCGCCAATAATATCCGCCCCTCCAGTTCAACCAAAGCAGCCAGCACGGGCAGCGGATTATCCCAATGCGTCCAGTGTCCGTCGGGACAAGCAAGCCTGACTTTGCCGCCTTCTGCTGCATCCGCGCGCATGACCAGCGGCGCGGCACACATCGGACAGTATTGGATCGTCATCCTGGCCGGCGCCGATCAGGATGCAGGCGCGTTGCGGTGCATGCATCGGGATGACGTCATGCGCGCTCTCGCACCCAATTGGCGACACCGTCCAGCGCCTTGCCGAGTCCTGCCGGATCGGTACCGCCGGCCTGCGCCATGTCAGGGCGGCCGCCGCCTTTGCCGCCGACCTGCCGGGCGACGAAATTCACCAGGTCACCTGCTTTCACTCTCGCGATGGCATCCGGCGTGACACCGGCAATCAGGCTGACCTTGCCATCGTTGACGGCGGCCAGCACGATCACCGCGGTTTTCAGTTTGTCCTTGAGCTTGTCCATCGTCTCGCGCAGCGTCGCCACATCGGCGCCGGCCAATGTCGCGGCAAGCACCTTGATGCCATTGATATCGACTGCATGGCTGACCAATTCATCGCCCTGGCTGGCGGCAAGCCTGGACTTGAGCGTAGCCAGTTCCTTTTCCAAAGCTTTGGTGCGCTCCTGGGTTTGCAGAATACGCTGAGCCAGCTCTGCCGGTTCCCCATGAAAACCGGCAGCAGACGCCATTTCGCTCAGATTCTCTTCAAGAGTCTGCACCCATTTGAGCGCTACCTCGCCGGTCACTGCTTCGATACGGCGGATGCCGGCGGCAACGCCGCCTTCAGACACAATCTTGAACAAACCGATATCACCGGTGCGCGACACATGGGTGCCGCCGCACAGTTCACGCGAAGAACCAATACCAAGCACGCGCACTTCGTCGCCGTATTTTTCGCCGAACAACGCCATCGCGCCATACTTGATCGCATCGTCATAGGCCATGTGCTGTGCCTCGGTCGCTTCGTTGGCGAGAATCTCGTGATTGACGATTGCTTCGACTCGGCGAATCTCATCGGCAGCCATCGGCGCATTGTGGCTGAAGTCGAAACGGGTCTTCTCCGCATCGACCAGCGAACCTTTTTGCGACACGTGTCCGCCGAGCACCATGCGCAATGCCTTATGCATCAGGTGCGTGGCCGAATGGTTGCGCATGGTTTGCGCACGCACCGTCGCATTGACCCTGGCGTTCACTATATCGCCGACTGCGAGCGAACCTTTGGTCACCTTGCCGTGGTGGCCGAATACATCGGCCTGGATTTTCTGGGTATCGTTGACTTCGAAAGCCGCATTGTCCGACTCCAGCAAGCCGACATCGCCCGCCTGGCCGCCGGACTCGGCATAGAACGGTGTGCTGTCGAGCACGACAATCGCCTGCTGGCCTGCTTCCACCTTTTGCACAGTGCTGCCGTTGACATACAGCGCAACGACTTTTCCTTCCTGCGACAAAGTGTCATAACCGACGAACTTCGTCTTCTCGCCGGAGTACTCGACCGCGGCAGCCATCTCGAACTTGCCCGCTGCGCGCGCAGTCGTTTTCTGACGTTCCATCGCCGCATTGAAACCTGCTTCATCCAGCGTCACATTGCGCTCGCGGCAAATGTCAGCGGTAAGATCGAGCGGAAAACCGAAAGTGTCGTACAGCGTGAATGCAGTCTTGCCATCCAGGTTGGCAGGATCCTTCGCCAGCGCGGCTTCCAGGATTTTCATGCCGTTTTCCAGCGTCTCGCCGAAGCGTTCTTCTTCCTGCTTCAATACCTGTTCGACACGCGATGCAGCTTCCGGCAACTCGGGATATGCGCTGCCCATCTCCTTCACCAGGTCTTTTACCAGTTTGTAAAAAAACGGTTGCTTCTGACCCAGTTTATTGCCATGCCGCAGCGCGCGGCGAATGATACGGCGCAACACATAGCCGCGTCCTTCGCTGCCGGGAATCACGCCATCGACGATCAGGAACGAGCATGCACGGATATGGTCTGCGATCACTCGCAACGAATTATTGGTCAAATCCTGCATGCCGGTTTCACGTGCCGCCGCCTTGATCAATCTGTCGAACAAATCGATTTCATAATTGCTATGGACATGCTGCAAAATGGCCGCCAGACGTTCCAGACCCATGCCGGTATCGACACAGGGTTTCGGCAATGGCGTCAACGTGGCTTCGCCTGTTTTCAGATCGATCTGGCGATCGAATTGCATGAACACATTGTTCCATATTTCGATGTAGCGGTCGCCGTCCTGCTCGGCGCTGCCAGGCGGGCCGCCCCAGACATCGGGGCCATGGTCGTAGAATATTTCCGAACACGGACCGCAAGGGCCGGTATCCGCCATCTGCCAGAAATTGTCCGACGCGTACGGTGCGCCTTTGTTATCGCCGATGCGCACCACGCGCTCTTTCGGCAGACCGATGACATTGACCCAGATATCGTAAGCTTCGTCGTCGGTCTCATAGACCGTGGCCCATAGTTTTTCCGCAGGCAAACCGTAAACCTTGGTCAGCAGCTCCCAGGCCCAGATCAGTGAATCATGCTTGAAATAATCGCCGAACGACCAGTTGCCGAGCATCTCGAAAAAGGTGTGATGCCGTGCGGTGTAGCCAACATTTTCGAGGTCGTTATGCTTGCCTCCCGCGCGCAGGCAACGCTGCACAGACGTTGCGCGCACATAGCTGCGCTTATCGATGCCGAGAAACACATCCTTGAACTGCACCATGCCGGAGTTGGTGAACAACAAGGTCGGATCGTTGCCGGGCACGAGGCTCGATGAACGCACGATCGTGTGGCCTTTGGATTCGAAAAACTTGAGGAATTTATCACGGATTTCTGACGAGTTCATATTCTTGAGCAAAAGGATTGGCAGGCATTGCAAACTTTCGATTATACGTGATAACCCTGTCCGATTCAGAGTGGCAAACAGCAAAGAAAAAGCCCGCCGCGAACTGCCTGCGGCGGACTTTTAAAGGATGGCGGAATTACTGTACGGCGCGATTACCGGCAACGCCGCCATTGCGGCGTCAATCCATCAGCTGCGGTTCTGGCCATCAGTCTTTTCGCGATGTATGCGACGCGACTGGCGGTTTTCAGAGCGTTGAACCTGACGCTGTTCTCGTGCGCTGACAAATCCATCATGGCCAACGCGAGCTTCCTTCCGATCATCTTTTGCCTGTCCCCGCTCGAGTTTGCCTGCTTCATGATTAGTCAGCGATCCGTTGCTGACACCGGCTTTAATGCGCTTTCCCTGATTGATATTGCGCTGCACGTCAGCCTGCATTCGTTTGCTCGATGCGGAATCATGATTGCCGATTTGCGCATCGTGCTTTTGAGCATGAATATCGCGGCTCACCTTGTTCTGCATTTTCTGAATGCGGTTCTTTTCGGCATCACTCAATTTTCCGTCCTTGAGTGCGTTTGCTTCTGTGCGATTGATCTGCGCTTCCTCATGTTCCAGTTTTCCAGCTTCGCGGGTGGTAAGCTGGCCGGATTTCAAACCGCTTTCAATTCGTTGCTGCTGCTTGACGTCGCGTTGCATCTCGCTGGAAACCGATTGTGCAAATACCGGCAACACCAGGCAAGAAAGCATGATGGCGGGAATCAGTTTTGCTGTTTTCATTATCAATCCTTTCAGTGGTTGGAAATGAGCGTCTTGCCCATGTCGCATTAAACGAAAGGCGCATGATTCCGATGACCGGATTACTGTAATGGATGTAAGGAAAAGTAAGCCCGAACGATGTGGCCAAGCCTAGAAAAAATCGGGACCGATCAAGTCAATTCGGTCGGTGCAAAACGCATCGACACCCCACAACAAGATTTCCCTGGCGCGCATTGGCTCATTGACCGTGTAGCAAAACAGTCCATAGCCTGCCTTTTTCACAACTTGCGCCTGCTTCGCGGAAAGATTTTTTTGATTGGTATGCAACGCAACCGCGCCGAGTTCATCGAGCCGATCTTGCCAATCGGCCGGAATTGCACTGACCAGATAACCACGCGGAATTTCCGGCGCCACGGCTTTCGCCTCCAGCAGCGCATCGAACGAAAATGATGAAAGCAGCGGCAATGCATGGCGGCCATTGACGCCGGGGCCATGCGATGCGATTTCAGCAGCGGATAGACGTCTGGTCAACTCGGCTACCGCTCTTCCGGTCTGCCTGGCAAAACCCGGCGCCGGTTTCATTTCCACATTCATCCACATCCGGTTTTCCGAGCAAAAACGATGGACTTGCTCGTAAGTTGGAACAGGCTCGCCTGTAAATGCCGCTCCGAACCAACTTCCGGCATCCACTGATGCCAACTCATGCGCGGTGAAATCGAAGACCCTGCCGCTGCCAGCCACAGTTCTTCCGAAGTCCGGATCATGCATGACGACCGGTATCCCATCCTTTGACAGCATCACGTCGAACTCGACCGCATGAAATCCATGCGACAGGCCGCAACGCATTGCCGCCAGCGTATTTTCAGGCGCAAGCGCGCCACCTCCGCGGTGCGCAATTATCTTTGGATAAGGCCACATGAGCAAAACAAGTAGTCAATGGAATTGAACCGACACCACAGTGTAATGGGTTTTAAACTCATGCTGCATCTATACTGAACTTGCCCTACACTGCCTTCAAATTCCACCGTTTTGGCAAATGCGGGCAGGATTGCCATTTCAGCCAACCGTTCAGTCCGGGACAATTTGAAACATGGCCGACACACTGGTTAACACACAAAAAGCGCTTGGACATATTCGTGTATTGGACTTGACGCGCGTATTGGCAGGGCCGTGGTGCACGCAGAATCTGGCGGATCTGGGCGCCGATGTAATCAAGATCGAGCGTCCCGGCGTCGGCGATGACACTCGTTCATGGGGACCTCCCTACCTGCAGGATGCGGATGGACGCGACACGACGGAAGCCGCTTATTACCTGGCCGCCAATCGAGGCAAACGGTCGGTGACGCTCGACATCGCCAGTCCGGAGGGACAGGCAATCGTGCACGATCTGGTCAAGCACTGCGATGTCGTGCTGGAGAATTACAAGGTCGGGCAACTGAAGAAATACGGTCTGGATTACGAGTCGTTGCGCCGCGAGAAGCCGGATTTGATCTATTGTTCGATCACCGGATTCGGCCAGGATGGCCCTTACGCGCAGCGCGCCGGTTATGACTTCATCGTGCAGGGCATGGGCGGATTCATGTCGATCACCGGAGAGCGGGACGATCTGCCCGGCGGCGGACCGCAAAAAGCCGGCATTGCGATCTCCGATTTAATGACCGGCATGTATGCGACCATCGCCGTGATGGCGGCACTGACGCATCGCGACCGCACCGGCGAGGGTCAGTATATCGACCTGGCGCTGCTCGATGTGCAGGTGGCAATGCTGGCCAACATGAGCACCAATTACCTGGCTAGCGGCAAGCCGCCCAGGCGCTGGGGCAACGCGCATCCGAATATCGTGCCGTATCAAACCTTCGCGACTTCCGATGGACATATCATCGTCGCGGTCGGGAATGACAACCAGTATCGGAAATTCATCGAAGCCGGCGGACGTCCGGAGCTTGGTAGCGATCCACGTTTTGCGACTAATCCGGTGCGGGTGCGGCACCGCGATATTCTGGTGCCGCTGCTGGCCGAAATGGTCAAAAGCAAGACCAGGCAGGAATGGATCGATCTGCTGGAAGCGGCCGGCGTGCCATGCGGTCCGATCAATAATCTCGACGAGGTGTTCGAAAATCCGCAGGTCGGCGCGCGTGGTTTGCGGATCGACCTGCCGCATTCGACCGGCGGCACAGTCAGGCTGGTAGGCAGCCCGATGAAACTGTCCGCCACGCCGCCGCAATACGACATGCCGCCGCCGTTATTGGGGCAGCATACGGAAGCAGTGCTGCGCGAGGTGCTGGGCCATACTCCTGCACAGATCGCCGCGTTGCGGAAAAATGGCGTTATTTGACCGTAGCGTTGTATGAATATCATCCATACAAATTCATTCCTGATTTCAGCCGCTCCGATCCTTGCCCATCATTGCCTTCCGCCTTATCCCGTTCTGTTAAGATCAACGTACAGCCATATCGATTGACGGAGGCCTCATGTTAAAAACCCTTGGCACCATCGCGATTGTTTTATTCATGATTCTGCCGGGTGCCGCTCTGATTGCCGGGCAACTCAGCTTATTAAGCGGCAAGCGTCCGACAGATATCGGCGCCAAAAACGGCATACTGAAACCGCCGCGCGAGAACTCATGGAACGACGTTTCAAGCCAGGCCGCACAGCACCCGCACACCGATTATCACGTTATCGCACCGCTCAAATTCAGCGGCGACGGGAAAGCCGCTTTTTCCAGATTGACGTCGATTGTGCGCGGCATGAACGGCGCAACTGTCATCACCGCACAGCCGGATTATCTTTATGCCGAATTCCAGACCAAGTGGCTGAAATTCATCGACGATGTCGAATTTGTACTGGATGAGCCGGCCGGCGTGATCCATATGCGTTCGGCATCGCGCTTGGGACGGAGGGATTTCGGCGTCAATCGCGCCAGGCTGGAGACCGTTCGTACGCTATTCAGCCGTTGATTCAAACGCGCCCGGTTGAACGCCCTGCAAGGAATCCGATAACGAATCGGACAAGAATTTATCCTATAAAAAAAAGGCACCCGAGGGTGCCTTTTGTCTTGCTCAAGCAATCGCTTCAAAGCAGGCGGATGCCCGCTCGTGACGATTAGAAGCGGTGCTGGATACCAACGTTGAATTCTTTCTCGTTGACACCGGCTTCGGTCTTATATACCAGAGCGGTCTTGTTATTGATGCGAGCATACGATGTGTACAAGGTTGTGCGCTTGGACAAATCATATTTGTATGCAATCGATGCCTGGTTAGCATCGACGTTTGCCGTAGTCTTGTCGTCTTTGCGGATGTAAGAGACAAGTACTGTGCTTGCACCGAATGGAATCGATACGCCAGCCAATGCATCGTTGCTGTCGACAGCTGCACCGGCAACCGCCGTAGTGCTGGCAACATTACCGGTTTCTTTCACATAACCCAGATGAACTGCAGCCACGCCGAAATCGTACTTGCCGATCAGGATCGTGCTCTTGCGCGAATTCGAACCAACGTCGTTGGCATTGTGGTGAGCCAAGGCAACGCCGATCGGGCCGTTTGCGTAAGTCAGCGAACCGCCGATTTGACGGCCTGCAGAGGTATTGCCTGCAACTTCGCCAAAGCCGTACGAAACTTCACCGGTGAGGCCGGCGAAATCCGGCGTGGTGTAGAAAACGCTGTTGTTTTGACGGATGCCGTAAACGTTGACCAGGTTATTGGCAGCGCCTGCGTAACCGGTTGACATTGGCTCGAATGCATCGAGTGCATTAAAGAACGGATTGTTTCTGCGGCCAAAATCAATTGCGCCGAAACCACCGGACAGGCCGACAGTCGCACGGCGACCGAACAGAAGACCGCCTTGACCCAATGAGCCGTCGTCGATATTGAAACCGTTTTCCAGCACAAAGTTTGCAGCCAGGCCACCGCCCAGATCTTCCTTGCCTTTGAAGCCCAAACGGCTGCCGTTCTTGACGCCGCTGACCAGACCGGTCGTGTTACCTCCAAAACCACCACGTGATTGAGCGACTGAAACGTCGGCGATACCGTAGATGGTGACATTGCTTTGAGCCGATGCGACACCGGCCAAAGTACCCAGCACTGCAAGCGCGAGAAGCGATTTTTTCATTTATTTTCCCCAGATGGTTGTTATTGCCAAGATTTTCGATGCTTCCAGCAAGCCTGTCGATTGAGACATCAGGGGAAAAACCTTCCTGCGATTCCGTCATTTCTCAACCATCAGCCTTGATTTGGCATACGAAGGTATTACTTTTGCTGCTTTAATTTAATTCGACGAAACCAAGCTTCAAACTGCATAAACCGTTGTTCATCGCCTTAAGTTGCAAGCATGAGCAGTATTGTAAATCGGGAATCGGAATGCATCAGTAGTCTTTAAACATTTAACATGCAAAAGACAGGCGTTCCATTGGCAAAATTTAGCGAAAATAAGCGTTTTCATTCGAGAAATCGAGGGTTTTAAAATGATTTATGTCGTATTTTGCATGAAACGCCAGGTGTTGTTTTTATGCACATGAATTACGTACAGCGCTAGAAAATTGCAATTCAGGAAATTAATTAGATTGGCTTTTTTGCCATGGGAAGATTATTCATCGTGCTGAATGAATAAAGGTGGAATTATCAAAAGCGGCGACCCGCGCTCCTTGATATTGAATACACATTGAAATGACTATAACCGGACAGAAAATCAAAATGATGCAAATATAACAACTCTCATTGTTCTGAAAGAGTTTTACATGTACTGCCGGCCGCTACCTTACTCCTCGCACAACGGCAAAGACAGCGTTTGCAGCACTTCTCCCTTATCGGTTTGCACAAACGCGGCGACCCCCAGATTTTTTGTTACCGAATCGGCCGGCACTGTCAATGCGCGCGGCAATGCTGCCTTGCCGCCTTTCGCATCCGCCGGCAATGCAATCGGCCCGATCCAGTCGCGCACCACGTAATCTTCTTTCAGAGTGACGCCGCGGTTCTCCCCTGCCTTGATATCGGTTACAAGGCCATTCTCATATAACGCAATAAACAGCTTGCCACCGGCCGCTTTGGCATTGACCTCGACCGGCAGGCTGCCGTTGCTTATCTTGCCCAGGGCAATAGCGATGTCGGCCTGTGCCGGACGCGCATTGATGCGTTTGACCGCAGCAGGCACGCCGTCGCTCCAGTTGCGCAGTTCCCGGCCGGCGATAAAAATCTCGGGCGTGTAAACCGTGCGGGTATTGGCAAGGTCGGATAACCAGTGCTGGCGTTCGGTGAATGCATGCTTGCCGAAGAGGTCTTTCCAGCCGATATAATCCCAATAATCGACATGCAGCGCCAGCGGCACTACCTGCCCGGCGGTCAGGCCGGACGCGAGGGATTGATGACGCAGAGTACTGACGAATTTGTTGGCCGGCGGACAGCTGTCGCAGCCTTCCGAGGTATACAGTTCCAGCAATGCGATGGTATACGGCGGACTTTGCCTGCTGCAGGTCTGCGCGATGGCCGCTGAAAACGGCGCAAGCAGCAGCGTGGCGGAAAGAGCGAAGGCAACAAGCGATTTATCCATGGCGACTCCATTGCAGGTTTGATTCGGATGAATCAATATCCGTTGGTCAATGGAGCAGCCTGAACCTTACAACTCCCGCCGGATAAACGATGCCGGCATCACAGGATGTTTATCTGTTGCGACGCGAACACCGCCAACGGCAGCAGTGCGATTACCGATGTGGAAAAGATCCGGACCGATACGCCGAGCTGCCGACGTTCGAACCATGCCGCCATTGCAACCGTGAACAACGCGTATACACCGGTGAACCACAATAGCCCACCTGCTCCGAGCGCGTCGAATGCCAGTTTGGTATAGAGTGCGATCAGCGACGTCGCCATACCGATTGCCAGTATCGCGGCCATGTAAAGCAGTGCATGCTTGCCGCTCATGCGAGTCGTTTTTTTCTTGCGCAGCATTGCTTCGCGCTGTAAATTCACATCACGCTGCAGCAGAAAGATCAATACCGGATCGACCTGCGTATACTGCAGTACGCCCACAGCAGCAGCGGCTAACAAGTCTTCGCGTTTGACGGTCATTTTATCGCTCCTTCGTCCTTATTTTCATGTCAGCCCGATGGATCGGCGCAACCTCTATAAACGGCGAATTGTCATTCCCGCTTGATTACCAACTTGTGAGCGAGCTCTGGCAAAAATCCAATAAAATGAATAGCCGGATCGCCGCCCTTCGAAGCATCACTTCGAGGCTGCATCCCAGTTCCCTTCGGGACAGGGATTGGGAGCGACGAAAGGAGAGATACAGGATTTGCGGCATCCTTCACGGTATTGCCATATCGTCTATAACCAGTATTTAAACGACTTTCTTCATTTGGTATCTAGAGAAAAATCAAGTATTACGACAGCGTTACGGCAGCGAGAACAAGCGATGCAATCCGCTACGGTAAAATGTCGGCAACCTTCCATCCTGCAAGAGTATTTTCAAGAAACGCATTCATGAGCACCGATCCTAAAAGCACAACGACGAATCCCCCTGCCACTTCCAATTTTCTGCGCGGCATTATCGAGACCGACATTGCAGCCGGCAAATACGCGAACCGCACGGACATCAACGGCCATCCGCAGCCGCCGGTCGTCACGCGCTTTCCGCCGGAACCCAATGGTTATCTGCACATCGGCCATGCGAAATCGATCTGCCTGAATTTCGGTCTCGCGCGAGACTATGACGGCCGCTGCCATCTGCGCTTCGACGACACCAACCCGACCAAGGAAGAGCAGGAATACGTCGACACCATCATCGACAGCGTCAAATGGCTCGGCTTCGACTGGCACGACGACGACGCCGTACACCTGTATTACGCGAGCGATTATTTCGGCCAGTTGTATGCGATGGCCGAATACCTGATCAGCGCGGGACACGCATATGTCGATAGCCAGAGTGCCGATCAAATGGCTGCCAATCGCGGCAACTTCGCCGAGCCGGGCAAAAACTCGCCGTATCGCGACCGCCCCGCCGCCGAATCGCTCGACCTGTTCCGCCGCATGAAAGCCGGCGAATTCAAGGACGGCGAACACATCCTGCGTGCGAAGATCGATATGGCCTCGCCCAACATGAACATGCGCGACCCGGCGATCTACCGCATCCGCCACGCGCATCATCATCGCACCGGCGACCAGTGGTGCATCTATCCGATGTACGACTATGCGCACCCGATCGAGGACGCGATCGAGAACGTCACGCATTCGCTGTGCACGCTCGAGTTCCAGGATCACCGCCCGTTCTACGACTGGACACTGGAGCGGCTGGCTGAAGGCGGCTTCTTCAAAAAACCGCTGCCGCAGCAATATGAATTCGCACGCCTGAATCTGACATACGCGATCACCAGCAAGAGAAAGCTCCTGCAACTGGTCGAAGAAAAAGTCGTCGAAGGCTGGGACGACCCGCGCATGCCCACCATCGTCGGCATTCGTCGCCGAGGCTACACGCCGGAAGCGATCCAGTTGTTTGCCGAACGTATCGGCGTCGCCAAGGCCGACAGCTGGATCGACATGAGCACGCTCGAAGGCGCATTGCGCGATGACCTGGATCCGAAAGCGCCGCGTGCGACTGCCGTGCTGAAGCCGTTGAAACTGATCATCGACAATTTTCCGGAAGACCTGATCGCCGAATGCAGCGCACCGATTCATCCGCATCATGCTGAACGCGGCGTGCGTACCTTCCCGATCAGCAAGGAGTTGTGGATCGAAGCCGATGACTTCATGGAAGTGCCGAGCAAAGGCTATTTCCGCCTCTTCCCCGGCAACAAGGTGCGGCTGCGCTACGGCTATGTGGTCGAATGCACTGGCTGCGACAAGGATGCCGCCGGCAACGTCATCGCAGTGCACTGCAGCTACTTCGCCGACAGCAAGAGCGGCACTGAAGGCTCGGCCAATTACAAGGTCAAAGGCAACATTCACTGGGTCAGTGCAAAGCATGCGCTGGAAGCGGAAGTACGGCTATACGATCGTTTGTTCACCGATCCGAATCCGGATGCGGGCGGAAAGGATTTCAAGCTGGGATTGAATCCGGATTCGAAGAAAGTAGTGACGGCGTATCTGGAACATGGTTTGGCAAGAGCTTTGCCGGATGACAAGTTCCAGTTTGAGCGGCATGGGTATTTTGTTGCGGACCGAGTGGATTCGAAGCCGGGAAGGCCGGTATTCAATCGGGTGGTGACGTTAAAGGATGGTTGGCAGGCAAAATAGCAATAAATGTCGGATGCCTGCAAGGCAATGCGCCATCATGAATATAAAAGATGAGTATGAAAGATGGCGATCGTCAAACGACGCGATCCGGTAATTCTCTTTGAACGAAAAAATTGCCTCACTAGAGTCTTGCCAGGAAATAAAATGACTTTCACTACATGGATCACCTTCTTCGTCGCCGCCTGCATCATCGCGGTGTCTCCCGGCTCCGGCGCCGTGCTGTCGATGTCGCACGGATTGTCTTACGGCGTGAAGAAAACCACCGGCACCATCCTCGGTCTGCAGGCCGGCTTGATGCTGGTTCTGTTCATCGCCGGCGCCGGTGTCGGCTCGATCCTGCTGGCATCCGAAGTCGCATTCAGCATCGTCAAGGTCATTGGGGCGCTGTATCTGATTTATCTTGGTTTCAGTCAATGGCGCGCCAAGATCGACGTGCGTCATGATGTGCCGGAGCAGACTGCGCCACACACCGCGGTGCCGACATTAGGCAAGCGTTTCCTGATCGGCTTTCTGACCAATGCCACCAATCCGAAGGGCATTATCTTCATGGTTGCCGTGCTGCCGCAATTCATCACCCACAATGCTCCGCTGTTGCCACAGTTGCTGATCCTGGCTGCGACCATGTGCACGATCGACCTGGTCGTGATGCACAGTTATGCGTTTGCCGCGTCTTCGATGCAACGTTATTTCCGCGATGCACGCGCAATGAAAAAACAAAACCGTTTTTTTGGGGGCGTATTGATAGCGGTCGGAACAGCACTGTTTTTTGTCAAGCGCAGCCCGAGCGCATAGCAGTTTTCGCGCAAACCCGGTATCAGAGAAGCGTTCCGCTTATGCCGGTTCGCCGCGCCGGTCGTCCACTCGGTGAGTCGGTAGTGCTCAGCGACGCTGCTCCATATGAAAACCTTTATTCCGCGGTTGCCCACGCCTTTGGATAATGGCGCTCTTCGGCAACAGACGCCGAGACGATGGAAAATCCGGACAACCGATACACATTGTTTCAATGTGTTACAGATAATGGTTAGCGCCCCATGAAAATGTGACCTTTAATATAAAAAGAAGAGGGAAAGCCAAGACATCAGAAAGAATGGCGGGCGGCAGATTGAGGTGGAATAATGAAAAGGCTTGCTTCCGCATCATTCGCAGCAGTCTTGCTGATAATGGGGGCCGGTTCACATCATGCGGCGGCGCACGGAACGGGCAGCGGTCATGGACAATTCCGTCAGGGCCACGAATCAAGTTCCCGCCATCAGCACCCGGGAATCGAACACCGCGGGTTCAGACAGCACGAATTCGAGCATCGGCGTTTTGAAGGACATCATCGCTTTCACGGACATTCCGGCGTCATCGTCGGCGTTCCTTTCTGGGCGCCGCCGATTAATTATCCTCCTCCTCTTTTCATTGATCAAAGCCCGCCTGTCTCGATTGAACCGGCCGCAAATTACTGGTATTACTGTCCTGATCCGCGCGGCTACTATCCATCCATTCAAGAGTGTCCGAACGGATGGTTGCAGGTGGTACCGAACAATCTGCCGCAATAGCCGGGAAAGCCGGCGCGTTGCAGCCTATTCATCCATGCCGATGAGCGCCTCAATATCTGCGATCGCCATGCGCAGCATGAGAAGCGCTGTTGCTTCGTGGGGAGAAACGGTTGCCGTCATCGGGTCAGGAACGGATTTCTTCAGCTGGCCATCCCGTTCGATGAAGTACTCTCCGTCATCGTATGCAATGGTATAAGTCAGGCGTCGGCCTTTGGTCCGCGTGTATTCGATAACTGGCACTTCTTCCTCCATGTAAATTTTCTGGAATTTCCATTCTCTCAGCCAATGACATTTCCATGGCCACAGTTACGCATTAGAGGAAAATCCTGACTGACCTCCCTCGATCAATTTGCTGCCTGCCGGTACTAATATCAAATTAGTATGGCGTCATTGAACGAGTTTGCGCATACTTGCATGGTACGCTTGTTGCCGCAATTGGGAGACTGCCATGCCGACCGAGACAATTGGTGAATATGAAATCGAGTATTCCGGAGTCCAACTTCCTGACAGCGAAAACTGGACGGCCCATCTGACAATCTATGGACCCTCTTCGAACCCGATGCACAGAAATAATATTTTTCCTGACCAGCGCGTCGCTGTCGAAACTGTTTTTCCAAGCGAGGAAGCCGCAGCGGCAGAGGCGCGCAAGATTGCGATTACGATGATCGAGTAGCGTACGCCTATTGCAGAAGATCTCTTATCATGCGTAACCGGGCACCGGGTCGAATTTTATCGTGGCTGGTTATGCTTATGCGCCAGTAAATACCCAGTTGATGCGTTTGGACGGAAGGATGATATTGTCGAGTCCGGACCAATAAGGGGAAGCCATGAAGATATTGATCGCTTTGCCAGCATTTCTACTAGCCGGTTGCGCCCAGTTGCAGCCTCAGATCACATTCACATCGGATGGAAAGCAAGGCTACAGCGTCAAATGCGTTGACACTGCCTACGGGATCGGTTCGTGCTACGAACAAGCCCGCAACATATGCGGCGCGTCCGGCTACGAAATAACTCAAACAAAAGAAATCAGCGACGGCACCCGGTCGATGCAGGTTTTCTGCAAGGCCTAGTCACGCTGTCATGACAGTATATGTATCGCCCGAAAACATGCGATGATTCTTCATTGCCAAACTTTCCATCCGTCATGCATCCTGTTCATCGTTTTGTCCGACATCGCCCTCGCCTGGCCATTGCGATTATCATCGGAATCTCCATCGGGATGCTTCTTCCTCCGCAGTGGCAACTGGTTACGCGCGCATTGACGGCATGGAATGCCGGCGTCTGGTTTTATCTGCTATCGGCCGGCTGGCTGGTAATGCATACCAGTGCTGCCAAAGTACGCGAGAGTGCGGAGGAGGAAGATAACAGCGCAGCCGCCGTGCTGGCGGTTTTATCGATCGCAGCAGTGGCCAGTATTGGCGCCATCATTTTTGAACTGGTGACATCAAGGCAGTTGTCTCTGAGCCACCGCCTCGGCCATTATGCATTCACCGGTTCGACGGTATTATGTTCGTGGCTATTGGTCGGCGTGCTTTTCACGTTTCATTATGCTCACATGTTTTACCGTTCGCCCGCCGATCGGCGGCCTCTCGCCTTTCCGGAAAAAGAAATGCAGCCGGATTATTGGGATTTCCTTTACTTCTCATTCACGATCGCGGTTGCCGCACAAACATCGGACGTGATTGTCACGTCGAGGTCGATGCGCAAGGCTGTGCTGGCGCAGTCGATTCTCAGTTTTTTATTCAATGTCGCCATCCTCGGTTTGTCGATCAATATAGCGGCCGGCCTTGTCGGATCGTAAGCTGGTGAAATCGACCAAGCGGATAATCGTTCGTCATTTCATGCTTGCCATACGCCGTATCCCGCCTCACGCAGCCCGATAGCCAATTCAACCTCCATGTCGCGTGCGCCGTCATAAGGCATCGGGTTATACATCTCGTAAAGTTCAGGCAACAGCCGCAAACCGAACGCCTGGACAAATCTGTTCGACTGAATGCCGGCCTTGTGTTTGTCGAAGCGTACATCCGGATCCAGTCCTGTCATGCCGACATAGACGCACGGCTTGCCGGCAACGTAATCCGGATTGGCCTTCTTGAAGCGCGGTTCGTATAGAACATCCGGCGACAATTCGACGACATAGACGTAATGGTGATAGCGGCGCGGCATGGCTGAATTGGATAAGTATTTGCATTGCAAGCATAGCAGGCGTCTTCCTGCATTAGTTCTCAAGTGTCGCCGGGCCGCGCGCTCCAACGGAGCGCAGCGACTGGTTATCGCTGACGGGGTGACCTTGGCGCGCAGTAAGGGTTGGACGGTTGCCGCTCATGGTGTTCCTTTCGGTTGCGGCAATGAATTGCGTTTACAAAATAATATGGCCTTCCTGTCTCATTTAAAATTTGATGTTTTGTATAATTTCGATGCTTTCTTCATTACAATGCCGTTCGCGTATTAAAACTTTAGAGAGAATCTCCATTCGGACGATTCCCGCCGAATCGACGGCGACCGGCAAAGCATGGCTATAACCTGCCTTGTCTCGACTGAATTCCGGAAAATGTAATCTCGCCATGCAACACGACCACAGTATTCAAATTCTGCAGGATGCGCTCACTGCATTGCAGCGGCAGGAAATTGACGTTGCCGCTTTTTGCCGGACATGGCGGGCGCAAACCGGCCTGCTGACGGCTCTGCCGCAACGTTATGGACAAGTGATGGAAGATTTGCTGGGGCGGCTCGAAGCAGGCAGCCTGTTCACCGAGGAAAGCTGCTCCTTCAGCCAGGAAGATTTGCACACGCATTTAAAAGTATGGCTGGAAAAAGCCCAGCAGCAGACACGACTGGTGTAAGCTTTGTTGCATCTGTTCAAAACTTTCCGGCGCGCGTGAAAATTGCGTCTGCCATTCCCTCCATATCGATGCACCAGCACTAGGCAACCAGCGAATGAATAATCTCATATTGATCACCGGGGCAACCGGATTCCTGGGCGGCGCAACTGCAGTGGAAGCATTGAAACGCGGACTCGGCGACAGGCTTTTGTTTTTGTCGCGCGCGGATACCGCCGAGGCGGCCCTGCTCCGTGTGGCAGTCAATCTGAAAATCCTGGGTGCGACCGATGCGGAGATTTGCCGGATCGCCGTCGACCAGATTATCTGCGCCGACCTTTCCGGACTCGATCTCGTGGCGCATGACGCCCGGCTGGATCGCGTATCGACGGTGATTCATTCGGCGGCGCTTGCGACATTTTCGAATCATCCGTCTCTCGAAAAGATCAATGTCGACGGCACCGTCGCCCTCGCGAAACTATTATATAAACGCCCTTCTCTTGCGCGCTTCATCTATATCGGCACTGCCATGGCATGCGGCGAGCATGCGGGCGATGCCGGAAGCATTGCTGAAAGACTGGATTTGCCGCTCGACGCTCAACAGCATCTGGTGCCTTATACGCGCTCGAAAGCACTGGCCGAAGCGATGCTGCGCAGCGAGTTTCCGGATTTGCCGCTGGTGATGGCGCGGCCATCGATTATCGTCGGACATACCCGACTGGGTTGCGCGCCGTCGCAGAGCATCTTCTGGGTATTCATGGTTGCCCAGATGCTTGGCGCATTTACCATTGCACTGGACCAGAAAATCGATGTCATCCCGGTCGACTGGTGCGCAGGCGCGATTGTCGATCTGGCGCTGAGGGATAAACTTTCCAGCCGGGTTTATCATCTGTCCGCCGGCGATCGATCGAGCGTGTCATTCCGGGAAGTCGATATCGCGCTGGCGGCGGCCAGAGGCGTCAGTCCGGTTGGTGCAGCCTATGAGCAAGTCGCTATCGAATCTCTCGGGAAGCTGCTGCCGCAGATGCGCGAATGCATCCCCGGCTGCAACGACCGTCTGCTGCTGAGAGCATTGAAACTTTATGGCGGCTTTGCAGGACTGAGCTATGTATTCCGAAACGACAATCTGTTGGCCGAAGGGATTGCGCCTTCTCCTCCACTGACCGATTATCTTGCGCGGTGCGTCGATTCCGCGCGCGATATTTCGATTGCCGAACAAATGAAATGGGATTTCAAATAAACCATTTCAAGAAAATGCAATCTCAGATGAAACACGTCTGTGCCGTACGGCAGAATGCCGGCGCCTCTTTTTATAAAACCAGGATTACATGCAACAGCTTGAATTCAGCCTGAACGGCGAGTATGTCGAATTAAACCAATTGCTGAAACTGACCGGCATATGCGACAGCGGCGGCGCCGGTAAAGCGCTGGTGGCGTCCGGCAACGTCTCGGTCGATGGCCAAGTGGAGCTGCGCAAGACTTGCAAAATCCGTGCGGGCCAAGTGGTGAAGCTGGGCGATGTCCGCATCAACGTGAAGGCCGGCTGATTCAGAATCGATGTCCGCCCTGCTTTCAACAAATCTTTTCCAAAGAGCGCTCGCATGAACGACACGACAGCCGGCCGGTTTGCTGCGCGCATCGCGCATAATGCCTCGTCGCAGCTTCGAACAGCCTGCTGATCAGGCAGCATTCGGCAATCGATCGTTGACAATATGCAAGATCAACTGCATGCAATTTATGTACTGTATTCCGGCTACACTATTTGAAATTTTGAACGCCATCCGGTAAAAGGAATCGACATGAAATGGGAAGGCAATCGCGAGAGCGATAATGTGGAAGACCGGCGTGACGATGGCGGCGGTGGCGGCGGATTCGGATTCGGCGGACGTTCGATCGGAATCGGCTCGATCGCCATCGCGCTGGTCGCTTCGTATTTCTTCGGCATCGACCCCGGCACGGTGCTCAGCCTGCTCAGCGGCGGATCCGGACAGACCGCGCACGTGCAGCAGGCGCCGGCAAAACATCCGCCTGCCGACGACCGGACGGCCAAGTTTGTTGCCACAGTGCTGGCCGATACCGAAGATACCTGGACTGAAATATTTCGCGCTCGCGGAGCGAACTACGTCAAGCCGAAACTGGTATTGTTTTCCGGCCGGACGCCGACTGCCTGCGGCACCGGCCAAACCGCAACCGGTCCGTTCTATTGTCCCGGCGATCAAAAAGTATATATCGACCTGAGTTTTTATCGCCTGATGCAGCAGCGTTTCCATGTCACCGGCGAATTCGCGCAAGCCTATGTGATTGCGCACGAGGTCGGTCATCATGTGCAGAATTTGATGGGCATCACGAACAAGGTGGACAGCGCGCGGCGGCGCGGATCGGAAACGCAGGCCAATGCATTATCGGTGCGGCTGGAATTGCAGGCCGATTGTTTTGCGGGCGTATGGGCCAATCATGCAAACCAGGCGCGCAGCATTCTGGAATCGGGCGACATCGAGGGCGCGCTCAATGCCGCCACGGCAATCGGCGACGATGCATTGCAGCGGCAGGCGCAAGGTTATGTGGTGCCGGATTCGTTTACGCATGGATCGTCGGCACAACGGGTGCGATGGTTCAAGCGCGGCATTGACAGCGGTGAAGTCAGCGCCTGCAATACGTTCGCGGCCCGCACGTTATAGATCGGCGCAACGCTTTGACGCTGCCGGTTTTAACGCAGCCTTCTGCCTGTCCACACAGGCAATCGGAGATAACCGCTTTCCGCCGATTGCCTGCGACGCCCTTGTCCGCGTTGCGATTCTTTCAAAAGACGTTGACTCGATGTCATGGCGCCCCGGCTTGTCCGGCTTCCGCATCGTCAAATATTTTTCGAATTCCTGAACTCGCATCGAAAGCTGTTGCCATAGTTGCGGCGCAACTACGTATCGAACAACAGCTACATGGCACATTACGGCAAACTTGTTTTCATCGACCTGGAAACCACCGGGGCCAATCCAACCTTTGACCGCATCACCGAAATCGGCATTGTCGAAGTCGACGCAGGACAGGTAACGCGCTGGTCGACGCTGGTCAATCCGGAAATGCCGATTCCGTCTTTCATTCAAAGCCTGACCGGCATCACCAATGCGATGGTGCAGCAGGCGCCTACCTTCGATATGCTGGCCGAAGGTTTGCTGGCGCGGCTTGAAGGCGGCCTGTTCATTGCGCACAATGCCCGATTCGATTATGGCTTTTTACGCAACGCGTTCAAGCAGACCGGTCATTCGCTGCGCTGTCAGGTGTTGTGTACGGTGAAGCTGTCGCGCAAATTGTTTCCGGATGAGGCCAGGCACAATCTCGACACGCTGATCACCCGCCATAACCTGGCGCCTGACGGACGGCACCGTGCACTGGCCGATGCCGATCTGCTGTGGCAGTTGTGGAACCGGCTGACTGCCGGCATACCGCCTGAGACTTTCAATCAGGCGGTTCAACTGTTATTGCAACGACCCAGTATGCCGGCCCACTTGGCGCCGGACGCGCTCGATGACATACCCGACAGACCCGGCGTTTATCTTTTTTATGGAGAAAAAGACATTCCGCTGTATGTCGGCAAAAGCATTCATCTGCGACAGCGCGTACTGTCCCATTTCAATGCCGATCACCGGTTGTATAAAGACATGCGCCTGTCGCACCAGATCCATCGCCTGGAGTGGCGCGAAACGGCAGGCGAAACAGGCGCACTGCTGCTGGAAGCGCAACTGATCAAGGACCTGCAGCCGATCCACAATCGCGTATTGCGCCGCCAGCGCGAATTATGCGCATGGCAATTGCGAGTCACCGGAGCGGGCCATCTGCAACCGGTGCTGACGTATGCGAGCGAACAGGATTTCGGACGGGCGGATCGCCTATATGGCTTGTTCAGTTCGAGACGGAAGGCGGAAAGCGCGTTGCGCGAGTTGGCCGAAAGCCATCAACTATGTCTGGTGACGCTTGGACTGGAGAGCCGCACGCAATCGCACAAGCCGTGTTTTGCGTATCAGCTGCATCGGTGCCATGGGGCCTGTGTCGGCGACGAGGCGATTGCATTGCATCAGGCGCGGCTGGAAGCGGCGCTGACCGGCCTCAGGATAAAGACCTGGCCGTATGCGGCAGCGGTGGGATTGATCGAAACCGGCGCCGATGGCCGGCAGGACATGCATGTGATTCACAACTGGTGCTGTCTCGGCACCGCGCGTTCGGAACAGGATTTGCGGGCGCTGTTCAACGAAGCGCCGTCCCGGCCGGCATTTGATATGGACACTTACAGGATCTTGATCCGTGCATTGGCGCGGCGCCAGGTCAAGGTGCGGGTATTGACCGAGTCGGATATGCTTGCCGCCGATCCGGCGTGATTCAGCCGGGAACGTGCCATCCGCATCAGTCATGCAAAATGCGCCCGAAGGCGTACGCATGCTGTTTGCTGTTGCGCTTCCCGAAATTACGGGCCGCAATGCGGCCCGTAAAAGCACTATTTTTTCAGTTTGTCAGCCTGCAGCGGGTGTTTTTTCAGTCGCTTGCGCAAGCTGGGTTACCGCAGCATTCAGGTTGGCCTCGATTGCTTCGGCAGCCTGTTTGGTAGTCTTGCTCAACTGCTCGTAGCCGGCGCTGGCATTGTCGATGGCGGACTTCACGAGCGCCACCACGTTTTCGGAACCGGCCGGCGCATTCTTGGCCGCGTCTTCCACCAGCCTGGTTACTTTGCGGCTGGTCTCTTCAAATTGCGCTTCCGCCGCTTTGCTGAATTCTGCCTGCGTGCCGGACGCAATGTTAGTCAGATGACGGCTATATGAAAGTGCCTTTTCGGCGGTCGGCCGCGCCTGCGCGGCGACGAGCGAAAAAAATTCCTGAGGATCCTTGGCGCTCATCAATTGATTCATGATGACGGACGATTCTTCCAGCGATGCCCTGACGACATTGATGTTCAAGTCGAACAGCTTTTCCATACCTTCAAAAGTTTTGTTAGTCAGTGCGGCAAACGCTGCAAGCTGATTTTCCAGACTGGTTCTGGTGACGATTGAAATCTGATCTTGAATCGGGAACATGTACTTCTCCATAAGGGGCAATCGATGAGCCATGAAGGCAACGGAAATGGCGCCGCAAATTTGCGCGTCGCAACATTAATTATTGTAGAGATAGAATTGATGAATTTCAATGACAAATTTGTGCGATGCATGAATATATTTTCATGGCTTTTTCGCTGCGCCGATTCTTGTTTTACCGGCTCGACAATTTTTTAGCGCTGCAAGAAATGCAATGCGGTTCAAACGGCAATGTTTATCGTTTTCCGAAAAAATTCCATCAAGACAGCAAGCGACGATGCCTTGCGAAAAAATCGCACGCCATCCCACAAAGGGCGGTTCACCGATTGCCAAGTTATGAAGATTTTTATACAACATACGTCTGGAGTAGAGCATAATATTTTCAATATCAGTTCATTCGCAAACAATGCCGGACGCGCTAACGATACTGCGGGCGGCAAGGACGAAAATCAACACATTACCTCCCGGTTCAGGCATCTGCAAAAATGTATATTTGCCAGGCGCCATGATGAATTGAAATGCATCGAAGCAATGTTTTATCAATCGAATCGAACCGCTCGAATACCGGACCGATCAAATCAACAGTGGATTTTTTCTACAGTTTTAACGGAGAGCAAAAATGGACGATGTCGTAATTGTTGCAGCACTGAGAACAGCGGTAGGCAAGTTTGGCGGATCGCTGACAAAGATTCCCGCCGCGGATCTGGGCGCGCATGTGATCAAGGGCCTGCTCGCCAAAACCGGCATCCGGCCGGACATGATCAATGAAGCGATTCTGGGCCAGGTGCTGACCGCCGGCGTCGGCCAGAATCCTGCGCGCCAGGCGATCATCAAGGCCGGCTTGCCCGACATGGTGCCGGCCTTCACCGTCGGCAAGGTGTGCGGCAGCGGTTTGAAAGCCACGCATCTGGCAGCCCAGGCGATCAAATGCGGCGATGCCGATATCATCATCGCCGGCGGCCAGGAAAACATGAGCGCGTCCCCCCATGTGCTGAATAATTCGCGCGAAGGATTCCGCATGGGCGATGCCAAATTGATCGATACGATGATCGTCGATGGCCTGTGGGATGTTTACAATCAGTATCACATGGGCGTCACCGCCGAAAACGTCGCCAAGAAATTCGGCATTTCGCGCCAGGAGCAGGATGAGTTTGCAGCTGCATCGCAAAACAAGGCTGAAGCCGCACAGAAAGCCGGCAAGTTCAAGGATGAAATCCTGCCGCTGGAAATTCCGCAGAAAAAAGGCACGATCGTCTTCGACAGCGACGAATATATCAAGAGCGGCACCACGGTCGAATCCCTGTCGGCCTTGCGCCCCGCTTTTTCCAAGGATGGCACGGTCACTGCCGGCAATGCGTCCGGCATCAATGACGGTGCGGCTGCGGTGGTGATGATGTCGGGCAAAATGGCCAAGGAACTGGGTCTGACGCCGCTGGCCAGAATCAAGGCTTATTCGTCGGCCGGTGTCGACCCGAGCATCATGGGCATGGGACCGGTCCCGGCGACGCAATTGTGCCTGAAAAAAGCAGGCTGGACCCATCAGGATCTCGACCTGATGGAAATCAACGAAGCATTCGCTGCGCAGGCGATCGCCGTCAACAGGGAAATGGGCTGGGACACCAGCAAGATCAACGTTAACGGCGGCGCCATTGCGCTGGGCCACCCGATCGGCGCATCGGGTTGCCGCATTCTGGTCACGCTGCTGCACGAAATGGTCCGGCGCGATGCCAAGCGAGGACTGGCCAGTTTGTGCATCGGCGGCGGCATGGGAGTCGCGCTGGCGGTGGAACGCTGATCCATGCGTCGCATCCTTTTCATCGAGTTCAAATAACAGGAGGGACACCATGACACGAGTTGCATTAGTCACCGGCGGTATGGGCGGATTGGGCGAAGCGGTGTGCATCAAGCTCGCCGCACTGAATTATCAAGTGGTCACCACCTATTCACCGGGCAATACCAAAGCAAAGGAATGGCTGGCCGCGATGGAAGAGCAGGGATATAAATTCCGCGCCTTTCCGTGCGATGTGTCGGATTACGATTCGGCGCAACAGTGCGTGGCCGACATCGAGAAGGAAGTCGGCCCGATCGACGTGCTGGTCAACAATGCCGGCATCACGCGCGACATGACCTTCAAGAAAATGGACAAGACCAATTGGGATGCGGTGATAAGGACCAACCTGGACTCCGTTTTCAACATGACCAAACCGGTCTGCGACGGCATGACCGAGCGCGGCTGGGGCCGCATCATCAATATCTCATCGGTCAACGGCCAGAAAGGCGCATTCGGCCAGACCAATTATTCCGCAGCCAAGGCCGGCATGCACGGTTTCACCAAAGCGCTCGCGCTGGAAGTGGCGCGCAAGGGTGTAACGGTCAACACGATTTCGCCGGGCTACATCGGTACGAAAATGGTGATGTCGATTCCGCAGGAAGTGCTGGACAGCAAAATCATCCCGCAGATTCCGATGGCACGTTTGGGCAAGCCGGAAGAAGTTGCGGGCCTGGTCGCTTATCTGTCGTCGGATGAAGCCGCATTTTTGACCGGCGCCAATATCGCCATCAATGGCGGCCAGCATATGTGTTGATCGCTGCCGACTGCTGTCATCGACAATGGCGTCAACAACCTCCGCGCGAGCGGAGGTTGTTGACGCCATTGTTTTTATGTCAGTGATGGAACGGCCTGATTAAATAGCTTGAACATGTTGCAACAAGCGTTGATATTTTTATCATGCCGTTGGATTCAATGATTTCATGCAATTCTTTCCTGCAAAAATAAATGCAATCCCGGCGTCAACAGATGGCAACGGAACTGCGTTACGGATGTACGTAGAGATTGTCTACGGACAACCTAAAAGGAAATCCACCATGAAAAAATTAATCGCTGCTCTCGTCGCCGCCACTTTCGCAATGGGTGCCGCAATCGCTCAAACACCGGCTCAGCCGTCACCCGCTCCTGAAGCTCCGGCCAAGTCCGCTGCGCCGATCAAGCCTGCAAAAAAAATCAAGATGGCCAAGAAAACCAAGCATGTCAAAAAAGCCAAACACGCCAAGCATGCAAAAAAAACCAAGAAAGCAGCTGTTTAATAACAAGCATCAGCGGTACAGCGCGACCCAGTCGCGCACAAACCGGAATCGCCAATACGGCCATTCCGGTTTTTTTTCGTCGGCTTGCGGACAACACGCAAGCCGGGTTATTCGATGCTCGAAGCCAAAGAAAAAAGAAAATAAAATTTCAGTATCTTTGAAGCAACCAATTTACCGTTCCAGCCACTAAGAACCTATCTCGGCAGGGAGCGGCCTGATTTGCGGTTTCTACTGAGATAGATTCCTGGCAGCAACATCATGCAGTTTTGCATCAACCAGCTTCTATTCAAGGAAATTGTCATGAATAACCGTCACGCCCTGCTTGTTGCCGCCCTCGCTACTGTTTCCATCGCCGATGCAGGCACTGCCCACCCGTCCGGATCCGAAAAGCAAAAATGTTTTGGCGTAGCCAAGGCAGGTCAGAATAGTTGCTCCAGCGTGATCGGAGCCCATTCCTGCGCCGGTCAGAGCAAAAAGGACATGGATCCGGCCGAATGGAAATATGTCGCGAAAGGGACTTGCGAAAAAATCGGCGGAAAATCGGCCTTTATCAAAAAATAACCGGCGCTTCCGGCCATCCATCGAGCGGAGCCATGCCATCCATCCGCGATCACGGCGCATCGGGATTTCCCGGACTGGGTTTTGGAGTCGGACTGCGGGCTCCCCACTATCGTGATTTTCTCGAACATCGGCCGGCGGTCGACTGGCTTGAAATCCATACCGAAAATTATTTCGACCCGGGCGGTTGGGACGCACATGTATTGGAGCGTTTGCGCCGGGATTATCCGATCAGCCTGCATGGCGTCGGACTGGGAATCGGTTCCGCACGCGGCTTTTCCGAACGGCATCTTCAGCGCTTGCGCGAAGCCGTCAATCGCATCGAGCCTGCACTGATCTCCGAGCATCTATGCTGGAACGCAGTGCATGATCGCCGGTTGAACGATCTGCTGCCGCTGCCATTGACGCAGGAAGCGCTGGCGCTTGTATGCCGGCGCGTCGACCGGATACAGGAATTGCTCGGCCGGCCGATCCTGCTTGAAAACGGTTCGGCCTATTTGCGTTATCGCGACGATGCAATGAGCGAAGCGGAATTTCTGGATTCTGTCGCCGCACGCACCGGTTGCGGCGTGCTGCTCGATATCAACAATCTCTTCGTCAACCAGTGCAATCATCAGGAAGATGCCCTGGCGGCACTGCGGGCGATCGCGCCGCACAGCGTCGGCGAAATGCATCTGGCCGGGCACCTGGCAACGCCTGATGCGGTGATCGATCATCACGGCGATCGTGTGGCGGAGCCCGTGTGGGCTCTGTATGAAGATGCGCTGCGGCGCTTCGGTCCCGTGTCGACGCTGATCGAATGGGATACCGACATTCCCGCGCTCGAAGTACTGTTGAGCGAAGTGCAACAGGCGCGCAAGATTGCGAACCGGGCGCAGCAGTCTGTCGATGCCGTTTCGCTGGAAAATGTCCAGTCGATTTTTTCCGACGCGTTATTCGATGCGCAGAGCGCGCCGCGGGCGTTCCCGCTTTTCAAAGGCGACGCGCAACTTGCCGAGCAACGTCTTTCCCTGTATCGCGGCAACTTGAGCAGCAGATGGGAGAAGACGCTGGCGGCCGCCTATCCGGTATTGCAGGCGCTCGCCGGAACGGATTTTTTCAGCGGCCTGGCGCGCGAATACGGCAAAGCATATCCGTCGGAGAGCGGCGACCTGAATCATTTCGGCGCACATTTTTCCGTCTTTCTGCAGCACTGTCCGCATGCCGCGCCCTATCCTTATTTTTCCGATATCGCGATGCTGGAGTGGGCGCACCATCGTGCCCATTATGTCGCCCATCGAGTGCCGCTTGCTGCATCCGACATTGCGCAACTGACGCCGGAGCAGCTCGGTCATGCGCAATTTTCATTGCATCCGGCATGCCGGCTGATTGCATCCGAATGGGCGATTGGCGAACTATGGCAGGCACACCAACAGGGTAATGAAAATACGTTTCCCGAACAGATCGACCATCCCGATTACAGCCTGGTGGTGCGTCCTCGATGGAAGGCTGCCGTGCTGCCGCTGACGCGCGGCGCTTATGTCGCGTTATCGGCTTTGCAGCAGAGGCAGCCGCTCGGCTCGGCGCTCGATGCGGCGCTGGAAGTCGATCCCGAATTCGACTTCGGCTTTCATTTGCAGCAATGGCTTCAACACGCAGTGCTGGTCGGGATCGACCTTGCTCGTAAACCAGATTAGAACTGCTCAGGTCCGTTGACGCGGCTCGCCGCGCCTGGTCATCCTGCGATCGGTGGGATGGGAAAAAGCGCGGAATTCCGCATTGGTGACCCCGATGGCACCAGCCGGGCCGGTCACGAAATCAAATCCTTTTTTTACAGGAAACATGAAATTATCCAGCAGCAGAATATCGGTCCGGGAAGCAGGGCTCGGGCTGTAGAGCTGCGGCTTGATCTCCTGCCATAGGCCTTCGCTGATCCAGCCGTTGAGGAATAACTGATTGGGGTACAAGGAATGATCCGCATCGAGATAACCCTTCTGGTTTTCCTGCAGCGTCGGATGTTTCGGCGGCTGATCTCCAATGCAAAGATTGACCCAGCCTTCGCCTATTTCATAGCTTCTTTCATTTTGATAGGTTGAATAAGTAAGAAGCAGTTGCCAGTTGCAATTCAATTCCAGTCTTTTCTCCATATCTTTTTTATCCGTCCACATCGACTGTCCGTCACACACGGTCAATTGCGTGCTCATTACATGGCCGACCAGGGTCGGCTCCATCTTCCTGACCTCGTCAAGGTTTTCGTGCAGATTCCAGAACAGCCATTTGACTCTCTCGCCTTCGGTCATGTCGGATAGATCGGATACCGGTCTTGCACCATGCGGCTCAAGGGAGTGAATAACATCCTTGCGCAGCTTTTCATTCATTTCCTCAAGATCGGAACTTGTTTTATGGCTGAATTCATTTTCCATGGGCAGCTCCAGAAATTAGAACCCGGACAGATTGTCGGTTTGTTCGCCATGCCATCGGGAACCATCAGTCTTGGACAGACTGGTACGCCTGAATATCCCGCAAACCCGCATTAAATAAAGGCTTCGGCACTCGGAACGCATACCAGTGCGCATCTTGTGGAATGTAACGCAACGCATTTTAATATCCGTCAAAAAAATTAAATACATTCCACAAGACAACACAGATGAATGATGCGAGAATGGTGCAAGGCGTAATTTGCGTTGCATCATAGTCAAGACGCAAATCCAGTGCAAAATGGAACTATGGCATGATTCCGAAATAGGCCCGGTTGTACCGGCATTCGATTCCGGTCATGCTGACTTTCAGGTTGCGTGGCGAATACGGCATCACTGTATAGTGAATGGCTGAAGATGAAGATTAATCACGGAGGTAAGCATTTTGGATACGCATACTAAAAGCAATTACAGCAATATGGCGCAGTTGAAGGAATTGATGACCGCGCCGCCGATGACAGCCGAACAGCATGCAGCGATTACCCGAAAACGCATCAAGGATCGCAGGATGATCGAAGAAGCGAAAGAGCGTAAAACCGATAGCAACAATCTTTTTTGAACCAACTCTTCCAAATACCGCAACCGACGCCAAACAATTTTTCCTCCCGCTGAAAAAGCGATTCTTCAGCGAGTGACGACTGGCCGTCACGATACTTTTATTCAGACTCATCATCTGCAATTGCTTGCTCAGCATTGCCTCCCGGTTCCTCACCCGCCGTGCGCTGTACACGGGCGCGCGGCAAAAATTTCCTGCCACTATCCGGCCTTCCGCCATTTCAATGATTCCTACATTGAATCGGGTAATTGTCCTATCGATATTCCGCTTCTGTTCGGGTAAATTCAAGAAGCGCAGAAGCGCCCGAATCGCCTTCAATGGAAGGCAGGCGCTGGTTCTGTCATGTGTCTTCGCCGGGAGACCAGGATGCAAAGAAAGCTTTGGAAAGATGCGGCCAAAAAACAGCTGAAAACCGCAGCCAAACCGAACAGCAGGATTGCAGCCGCTTCGCACAATGCGAAGGTCGCCAAAAAAGCGGCGGCGCTGCGCCGGGCTCGGGCATGACGCTGCACAGATATTGGCAAAAACGCGACTTCGGCGTCACGCCGGAGCCACGCGGCAAAGTCGTGAAAGCGGGGAAGAATTTATCCTTCTTTATCCAGAAACATGATGCGCGCAACCTGCACTACGACTTCCGCCTGGAACTCGGCGGCACATTGAAAAGCTGGGCGATACCGAAAGGGCCGAGTCTCGACCCGAGCGACAAGCGGCTTGCCGTTCATGTCGAAGACCATCCGCTTGCGTATGGAACGTTTGAAGGAGAAATCCCCGCACATGAATACGGCGCCGGCAGCGTTCTGGTATGGGACAAGGGATGCTGGATTCCGGATGGCGACCCGATCGAAGGCTTGCGCAAGGGGCGACTAAAATTTCAGCTGAAAGGCGGCAAATTATCCGGCGGCTGGACGCTGGTGCGGATGGGTCCGCCGAAAAACGACAAGGAAAACTGGCTGCTGATCAAGGAGCCGGACAGCCATGCCAAAACAGGCGGCGCCGCAAATGTCACTGCATTGCAGCCGGACAGCGTGATGGGCCGCGGCAAGCCCGCGCGCGACACCCGCCGCGAAGAACCGCAGCCGCTCAACCAAGTTGCCGCGGTTGCGGACGCATTGGAGCCGGCTGCGACGGCCGCAAAGAACAGCGGTCGAAAACGATCCGGAAAAACCCGTCCTGAAATTGCAACGCACGACAGCGCATCCGTGGCAGGCGTCAGGCTATCGCATCCATCGCGTGTACTGTTTCCGGAAATCGGATTGACCAAGCTTGAACTGGCGCAATACTACGAACAGACCGCCGACTGGATCCTGCCGCATTTATTTCAGCGGCCGCTGATGCTGGTGCGATGCCCGCACGACAGGCAGCAATGTTTTTTCCAGAAGCATGCAAACGACTCCACCGCTGCCGACATCGCACGAATCGAAGTTCCGAGCGGCGCAGCGACTGCGACCTACATGATGGTCAATTCCGTTGCCGCATTGATCAGCATGGTGCAAATGGGCGTGCTGGAATTGCATACCTGGGGCGCCAGGGGCAGCCGTCTCGACAAGCCGGACCGCATCATATTCGATCTTGACCCGGCGCCGGACCTGCAATGGATACAGGTTATCGAGGCCGCGCAATTGATCAAGGAACTGCTGGATCAAATCTGCCTGGCCAGTTTCGTGAAGACGACCGGCGGCAAGGGACTCCATGTCGTCATTCCGCTGAAACCGGAAAGACCGTGGGACGACATCAAGGCATTTTCGCGCGCAATCGCCGAGCACCTGGAACGAACGCTGCCCGAACGATTCACGTCGAAGATGACGAAGACAAAAAGAACCGGCAGGATTTTTATCGATTACATGCGCAATGCCGCGGAAGCAACTGCGATCGCCGCATATTCGACGCGGGCGCGGCCCGGCGCTCCCGTTTCCACGCCGCTTGCATGGGACGAGATGACGGAGAATATCCAGTCCGATACGTTTACGGTCGCCAATATCCGAGCGAGGCTCGACAGCCTGAAACGGGATCCGTGGGCTGAATATTTTCAGTTGAAGCAACGCATCACCGTGAAAATGATGCGCACATTCGGTCTGCAGTGAGCGCATCGAAGAGAGCCTCAACCGATATCCGGCCTTCGATATGCGCTGCGGGCCGCTCATGCCGGACTGCCGACCCGAATTGAATTTCATTATTTATTCGAATGCTGGCGTGATCATGTTTGCATGGCCGATCAGCCGGCTGAAACCGGCAGCAAGGAGCTCTTGCGCATCAAGACCGACATTTCGCTGGCCGGCACCGGATGCGAAATAAAGAATCCCTGAATTTCATCGCATGAAAGCGTCTGCAGTATTTTAAATTGCTGTTGCGTTTCCACGCCTTCAGCGACTACGCTCATGCCGAGCGCATGCGCCATGGAAACGATCGCTTTGTAAAAAACCTGGCTTTTTTTCGTCTCTCCCAGTTCGGCGGTGAAAGCCTGGTCCACCTTGAGCACGTCCATGTCCAGCCGCTGCAATTGCGACAGCGACGAATAACCTGTGCCGAAATCATCGATCAGCAATTTTATCCCGCAATCCCGAAATGCCGTCAATTGCGCGTCCACCGAAGCCTGTTCTCCCATCATCGACGATTCGGTGATTTCGAGCTCGACCAGCGCCGGATCGATATGGAAACGCCTGACGGCGGACAGGAACTGCTGTCTCAAATCGCCATGATTGAACTGGCGCGCCGACACATTGATGGAGACAGGAACGACATGCAGCTCCTGTTCCATCCATTGCGCGATTTGCGCACAGGCTTTTTCCATTACCAGTTCGCCCAGTTTGATAATGATGCCGGTGTCTTCGGCAAGGAAAATGAAATCGAGCGGCTGCACCAGCCCGCGTTCGGGATGCATCCACCGGACCAATGCTTCCATGCTGCGCATCTGCCCGGTATAGGCATCGACGCGAGGCTGGTAGTAAAGAACGAATTGATCCTGTTCTACCGCCTGCACCAGCGCTTGTTCGATCTCGCGCTTCACTTTGATCTTGTGACTCAATTCGGTTTCATAAAAACAATACCGCGCATGATTGCCGGCCTTGGATGCATACATTGCCATATCGGCGTTTTTCAACAATGCTTCGACATTGTCTCCGTCTTTGGGGAACAGGCAAATGCCGATCGATGCACTGACCGATCTCTTCCCCGGCGACAGCTTGAAAGGTTCGAGGAATGCATCGGCGATGCGCTCGGCGACCTCCGCCGCATCGTCTTTGCTGACAACGGGTTCGAGCACCACCACAAATTCATCGCCGCCCATGCGCACCACATTATCGGTCGGACGTAATGCGGATTTCAGCCGCAGCGCAACCGCATGCAACAGTTCGTCGCCGACCGCATGGCCAAAAGTATCGTTGATGTTTTTGAACTTGTTCAGATCCATGAACAGCAGAGCGAGCATGGTATTGTTTTCGACTGCGCGCCGCAGAGCGGCCGGGAGAGAATCCATCAACCAGTGGCGATTGGGAAGATTGGTCAATGCATCTTCATTGGCCATGCGCGACAATTCGCGCTCATGCGCCTTGCTATGCGAAATGTCGCGCAATGCGACAGCGAGTCCCGATCCGGAACGGACCAGTCTTCTATGTATCCATGTGCCTTGCAGCCGGCTATTGGGCGAAACGGAAAAATCCCCGTCATGGAAGCCGGTCTCCATTGCGCTCCGGTAAACATCCATGGTCGCCTCTTTCTTTTCGCCCGATAGCAGCCGCGAAAATCTGTAGCCGATAAGCTCCATTCTTGTCATCCCGTAAAAGGCGGCGCCTCGTTCATTGCAGTCTTCCACAATGAAATCCACGATGCGACTGCGGTCGTGCGCGTCATATACCGCACCGAACCTGAAAAATCCTTCTTCCCCGCTTTCGGTCGCGAGACGGTAAGAATCCCTGATCTCGTTTGTCTGATGCTTTCTCCATGCAAGCTGCATCGACAGCACGCTCCCGGTGAACGCGAACAGGAGGAAAAAAATACTGCCTGCAATCGCTCCCTGCCGATAATTTCGCCACGCAGCCTGATGCTGCATCAGCATTTCATCTTTATCAAGTCCGGCATATGGAATCAGCGGATAGCCGGTCAACGCTTTCCATGCGACGAATCGTTCCCGCCCGTCGTCAAACCATTCGGTGCCTTTCAACAGGGCCATGCCTTCGGGAGAGTTGAATCCGGGAATTCTACGCAGTGCCGGTACGGCGCCGTTGCCGAGTTTTGCAATGCGCAGCAAACCGTCGGTGCCTGCGGCGGCGAGCAATCCGTAATTGCCCATGCTGGCGCTGCCATATAAAGCCGATAGTGCGTCTGTTTCAACTGAAACCAGCACAACTCCGTCAAACGAACCGTCTGCGCTATCCAGCCTGCGTGTAAAGTGAATAACGGGTCTTCCCCCATTTTGACCCGATGTCGGCGTGCCGATGCGAAAATCCGGCGAGTCTCTGGTCTTGTGGAATTTGAAATAATCGGCATCCGCAGCCGAAGAGAGCCCGCGTATCGAAATAGTGCTGGTAACCGGCAAACCGTCGCGGTCGAAGATGGCGACGAAATTGAGTAGCGATGGCGGAAAAATACTTACCTTCAAAAGGTCTTCAAGCTTTAGTTTTCCCCCTTCCTGACGCCACTGATATTCGATGAACTGGGTAATCTGATCGACCTGCTCTACCTCGCGTGTCAGATGCTGCGCATAGGTCTGCGCAATGCGCGTCGCGTCGGCAAAAGCCATGTTGTAAAGCTCGTTCGTGTCTTCGGTGATTTTTGCATTTGTCAGACGCCACAGAATGAGTAGCGCCAATAGACACAACAGCAGCCAGATGATGATAAACAACATGCTTTCCCTAAGGAATGCATATCTGTTTTTCAAGCCTGATAAGCGGCTGCCGCTCAGGAAGTCGGGCATTACTGATATTTTTCCGGTAAGGTAAGAAGCAAAGAGGAAAGCCTGTTCAAGAATGGATATTCCGCACGGCTGCATCGGTTTTATATCGCAAATAGTCAGCTTTTATCTTAGGCAGTACGATATTGATGAACTTGTCTTTAAACAAAGTTTTTCAAGCGCAGGATTGATTTTTCAATTCTTGACAATTTACAGATGCATTTACAGACGTTCATAACGAAAGCGGATTCATGACGTCCGTTGTCGATGTCTGCCACAGTGCAGCGAGGACTGCAAGCAACATGCCGCCCGCCCAATGCGTATCAGTTTCATTGCGCCGGAACTGTTGTGCGAATAAACCTTCGAGGAGGAACAAGCTGCTGCGCCGAACCCGGTCATCGCATAGACAATGACCGGATGCAAACTGGCAAGCATCATCAAACAGCCGGTGATCTTGAGCAGATTCGGAATGAACATGACATTATTTTTCGGAGTCATGTCCGCAAAAGCGCCAGCGAAGACAATCAGCCATATATACATACGATGCGTTGAAAAACAGCTTGAGCATCGGCGTCATCCGGGCCGGCGCTTCCAGTTGCGAATGCAAGAAAATCACAACGAGAAGCAACGCATTGTCGGTCCGGCGTTTGCCATTCCATGTAACTTTACCGGAGTCCGATACCATCGGCTGCTGCCGATAATGGAATGGCTTTATTGCCGGTAACGGCTCGCCACTTCGTCGGTCCGTTGTTCTTCGTCCGATTCAGGAATTGAACTGCGGACGGTCCGGCTCCGAAGGAGTGGATATTTTTTCCAGTGTCCTGTCCACCTCGGCCGAATGTTTCGTCGCCATGTCGCCCAGGGAAACGATCCCGACAAGATTTTGCGTCTCATGATCGATCACAGGTACGCGCCGAATCTGCACATCCCTCATTTGTTCCATTACTTCATCCACGAGCTGATCATCGAAACATGTTCTTACTTCGCTGCTCATCACGTCCTTCACCTGCGTCTTTTCCGGAGATTCGCCGGCAGACGTGACTCGCACCGTGATATCGCGGTCGGTAATCATGCCCACCAGATTCGCTCCGTCGCATACCGGAATTGCGCCGACATTCAATTCGTCCATCATCTGCGCCGCGCGGCGGATATTTTCCTGCGGCGAAATACTCATTACATCACGGGTCATGATTTCAGAAATTCGTTGCATCACACTATCCTTTCATTCAAAACATGCAAATAGGCCCGACTTCGCAATGACTCAAGCGATTTCGGCCCGTTCCGTTGAACCGGCAAGTACGTGTACTCCGCGCTTGAACAGCGGATACGCGTTATGCCGTAACGTCCAATATCATGAGCAATAAGAGTGCCTGAACTGCCGGCGCTGCGGCATCCGGTCTCGCCGTAATTGCTTGGTGTTGATCTCATATGCGCGCTGCGTCCGGGTCATGCCGGACATCCAGCCGGCCGCTCCCGCATTCCGGATGTTCACCATGGCCGCGTTAACAAACTGCGCCATTGATGTCCGGTGCATTGGCGTTATCGGCGCCGGGAGCAGTCATCCAGACATGCAGTGACAGCCTTTGCTTTCCAGTCCGTCCGGATTGACCAATGTCGTCGGTTGCAGTGTGCCGATCTGCCTCGGCCAGTCAAAACCCGGCTTGCCCGGGAAATAATAAGCAGATGTTGCAAAACTTCCTTTTTACTTTACTGTCGGACGTCATATACCGACGGCGACCAGACAAATGAATGAATCGGCTTTATTGAAAGCGATTTTCGACAGTGCAACCGACTATGCCATCATCACGCTCGACAACGCCGGAAATGTTACGGCCTGGAATGCCGGTGCAGCACTGATTACTGGTTTGCATCAAGCCGAAGTCATTGGCAAAAGCAGCAGCATTATTTTCACTCCGGAGGATTGCGTACAGAAAGTGCCGGAACAAGAGCTCGAAACTGCGCAGCGTACCGGCCACGTTGCCGATTGCAGATGGCACATGCGCAAGGACGGCTCCCGCTTTTGGGCGGATGGCGTGATGACGCCGATTCTCGATGTGACGGGAGCACGAATCGGCTTCCTCAAGATCATGCGCGACATCACTGACAGAAAGCACGCCGAGATGGAGATTTTTCGGCTTGCCAATGCCGATGTGCTGACCGGATTGGCGAATCGCGCCTGCTTCGATACGCGGCTGACGGAAATGGCCGCAGCAACGCTGCGCAGCAATGAACTGCTCATTCTGCAATTGGTCGATCTCGATTACTTCAAACAAGTCAACGACAGCCTGGGACATCATGCCGGCGATATGTTGCTGAAGCAGGTCGCGCAACGGATACGCAGTGTGACGCGGGATACCGATCTCGTCGCGCGGATCGGCGGCGATGAATTTGCCGTGCTTCAGCCCAATGCCCATTCGCCCGATGCGGGCGGTTCGCTGGCGGAAAAATTGCTCGAAACGCTGTCCGGGCCATTCCGCATAGATGAGCATGATGTGTTTGGCAGCGCCAGCATCGGCATAGCGGTGTACCCGCAGGATGCGAGAGAACCCGATGAACTGATGAAAAAGGCCGATCTCGCTCTTTACCGGGCCAAAAACGAAGGGCGCAACGGCTTTAGTTACTTCACCATGCATCTGGACGCCGAAGCGCACAAGCGGAACCGTGATCTGGCCGAGCTGAGGCGCTCCGTGGAGGAAAATTCTTTCCGTCTGGAATATCAGCCGAAGGTGGATACCGGAAGCAGGCTGGCCATTGCGATGGAAGCGCTTTTGCGTTGTACCAATCCGGCCCTTTCCGGTTATCCGATCGAAGATGTGATAGCGCTCGCGACGGAGGCCGGACTGATGCCCAGAATCGGCTTCTGGGTTTTATGCGAAGCATGCGCCCAGAGCCGGAAGTGGCACGATGCCGGAATGCCGGATCTGAAAATATGCGTCAATCTCGGTTCGCGCGAACTGATGGATCCGGGCATCCTTGAAAACATCGACGCCATTCTCGATCGCTCAGGTTTGCATGCGGGCGATCTGATAATCGAAATCACCGAGCATCAGCTGTTCGACAACAGCGAGCAAGGCATCGCAATACTGAACAGCCTGCACTCGCGCGGCATTTCGATCACGCTCGACGATTTCGGCACCGGCTATTCGAGCCTGAGTTATCTGTGCTATCTGCCGGTCGACATGCTGAAGCTCGATCAGACCTTCCTGAAAAAGATTCCTCATGATCCGTTGAGCTGTGCGATTGCAAAGGCAGTGATCGGCCTGGCTCATGCGATCCATCTCGAGGTTACGGCGGAAGGTGTGGAGTCGGCCGAGCAAGTCGAGTTTTTCCAGCGCGAGAACTGCGAAGCGCTGCAAGGATTTTTCTTCAGCAAGCCGCTGCCGGCGGAACAGATGACGGCATGGCTGGCGAATCAGAACCGTCATCACGACACGGCGCAGAATCCTTTTGATGCGCTTCGAAGAAAATCGCCAAGGCCCCTGAAAGAATGAAATGCAACAGGGCGGACGGACCGTGATTGTTGCCGCGCATGGCATTTTCCTGAACGCTGAAAATACATCGACTGCGGCCGGACACCGTACAGCCGGACATATTTGAAGTTTGATTGACGAAAAACAAGAAACAGGATCGAGCCGGCTCCAATATTATGCGCATAACAGCAGCAATGATCGCAGGAGCAAAATCATGTGGTCGCAAATCTACAATCCGTTCAATAATGCCGTCCTGTCCACATTGGCAGCGGCAATTCCTGTCGTTGTGTTGCTGGCAGCGCTGGCATTCTTCCATATCAAGGCGCACATCGCCGCCCTGCTCGGCCTGTTGTCCGCTCTGGTTGTCGCCATCGTCGGCTTTTCGATGCCTGCCGCCACGGCGATCTCTTCCGCGCTGTTCGGCGTTGCCAACGGTCTGTTGCCGATCGGCTGGATCATCCTGAACGTAATCTTCCTGTACCAGCTCACCGAACGAAAAGGCTACTTCAGGGTTTTACGGGAAAGCATCACCGGCATTACGACCGACCGGCGCTTGCAATTGCTCCTGGTCGCATTTTCGTTTGGCGCATTCTTCGAGGGTGCGGGCGGTTTCGGTACGCCGGTCGCGGTGACCGGCGCGATGCTGATCGGACTGGGATTCGCGCCGCTGGCCGCGTCCGGCCTGTCGCTGATCGCCAATACCGCACCGGTTGCTTTCGGCGCATTGGGCACGCCGATCATTGCGCTGGCGGGCGTGACCGGACTGGACGTGCTGCAATTGTCGGGCATGGTCGGTCATCAGCTACCGGTATTTTCCATTCTCGTGCCGTTCTGGCTGATCTGGGCATTCTGCGGTTTCCGCGGCATGGCAGCCATCTGGCCGGCGGTGCTGGTGGCCGGTGCGGCCTTCGCGATTCCGCAGTACCTGATTTCGAACTTTCACGGTCCGTGGCTGGTCGACGTCGGCGCAGCGATCTCATCGATGGTTTTCCTGTCCTTGTTCCTGAAGGTATGGCAACCGGCGGAAATCTGGACTTCCGCCGCCGGCAAATTCAAGGACGGCGGCGACGACGTCGCTTCGGTGGTGCACAATTATTCACGCAAGGAAGTGATACGCGCATGGATGCCGTGGCTGATCCTGTCGCTGCTGGTATTCATCTGGGGCGTCCCCGAATGGAAAAAGCTGCTCGATGGTATTTCCGTATTCAAATACGACTGGCCCGGCCTGCACAGGTTGACGCAAAGAATGCCGCCGGTGGTAAGCAAGCCGGTGCCGGAAGCCGCCGTCTACACGCTGAACTGGCTGTCCGCGACCGGCAGCGGCATCCTGATCGCCGCGCTGATTTCAGCTCTGGCGATGGGCTACAAGATACGCGAGATATTCGCCGTCTATTGGGACACGCTGAAGTTGCTGCGCTATTCTCTGCTCACCATCGCCGCCATGCTGGCGATCGGCTACACCACGCGCTACTCCGGCCTCGATTCCACTCTGGGCCTGGCGTTTGCGCATACCGGCGTGTTCTACCCTTTCTTCGGCACGCTGCTCGGCTGGCTGGGGGTTGCGCTGACCGGTTCGGATACGGCATCCAACGTGCTGTTCGGCGGATTGCAGAAAACCTCGGCCGAACAACTTGGCTTGAGCCCGCTGCTGATGGCGGCGGCCAACTCGTCCGGCGGTGTAATGGGCAAAATGATCGATGCGCAATCGATCGTGGTCGCATCGACTGCAACCAAATGGTATGGACATGAAGGCGAGATATTGCGTTATGTGTTCTTCCACTCGATTGCATTGGCATGCCTGGTCGGCATACTTGTGACATTGCAGGCATATGTCTATCCTTTCACGTCGATGGTGAAATGATGCCTGCAAACGGCGCCTGAATTTTCAATCAGGAATTTCCACGCCACCGGCTGAAAAGCCGCAACAGTATTCCGGTACCGAGTCCCCAGGCCGCATTGACGCACAACCCGGTCACGATACCGTTGAGTTTTCCCCCGGCGACGACCGGCAGCCCTTTGAGCGGCGCAACCACGAACCATGCGACCAGCGTCGGAAAAATCATGCCGAAGGCCAGCGCTTTCAGCCAATAGGCGGAGTCGAATCTCCAGCGCCTGCTGAAGAAATAAAAAACAATCCCCCAGACGCCGCCCCAGAATGCAGCTGACAGAACCCGCGGCACGGCGAACGGGCCGACCGGCCGGATCGAATAAGGCGCGCCCTGCGTTATGCCGGCAGCGGTGAGCGCCCACAAGGCAAGCTGATGAAAAATAAGGACCGCAAGGAACCCCGCGATGAATGCGACGAACCAATGCATGCCGGAGTTTTTTGTTTCGAGGGCGGACGGGGTGACTGACATTTTTCATCCTTTCGCGATATCAAAATGGGACATTGTGCCTGAAATTCGGCAACTGGTCGCTTGAAGGCAGATCGGAATCCAATTCGCAGCCAAAGCGGGCGCGTGCGGCGCAGGGCGCGGCTATCGGCGCACCGCCGGCAAGGCGTCGACCTGCACATCGCCGAAGGAAGGCGATCGGCTTGCCTACGGAGATTTAATCAATAGTCTTGACTGGATGGCCATCCGTTTATATTCATCGACCATGTCATGAACATACGCTTCCAGGGCCGCGCCCGTTCTGGCAAACGGCAGCAAACCCTGCTCTTCGCGAAGACGGATGAACTCGGGCTGCACAAGCATCTTGTTGAAGACGGCGACCCAGCGCTGGTAGTCGGCTTCCGCTACCTGCGGCCCCATGTATACGCCGCGGATATTTTGCCATTCGATGTCGTAGCCGTCTTCCCCGGCGGTTGCGACGTCTTTTAAAATGCCGGGCAATCGCTTGCCGGAAAAAACGGTCAATACCCGCAGCGGCGCACCGGCGCGCATCAATCCGATGGCTTCCGACGCATCGCCGGAGACCACATCGACATGTCCGTGCTGTAATGCGGTATTCGCTTCGCCGCCGCCTTCGAATCCGACAAAGCGCATCGCCTTGTGGCCTGCGCCGCTCGCATCGGCGACAAGCGCCGCTTTCATCCAGTCCTGGCTGCCGATCGTGCCGCTGCCGCCGAATACGATTTTATTCGGCTGCTTTTTCAACGCCAGCGCCAGATCCTTGAGCGATTTGAACGGCGAATCCTGATTGACGATCAGGACGCCGTAATCGGTGCCGAGAGCCGCCAGCCATCGCACATCTTTTTCGGTGTATCTGCCGAATTTTCCTTGTGCGATGCTGAACAGCGATCCTCCGGAAAATGCGACAAAAGTGTTGGGTTCCGCATTGCGCTGACTGATGATTGCGTTATAGGTGATTGCGCCGACCCCGCCGGGCATATAGCTGCTGCGAAGCGGCCCGATCGACGGCTGCGTGTGCCGCAGCCCTGCCCTTATCAGCTCGCAGGTCAGATCGAAGCCTCCTTTCGGCCTGGCAGGCGCTATGCATTCCGGACTGCCTGCGGCAGCGGCGGCGCCGACATGAAACGCCAGCATCAGCGCTGCAAGACGCACTCGTGAATTGATCGCGGTCATCGGTATTTTTATCGTCTCTCGTCTAATACGGCGTTCGGTTTTGTTCGATATGCAAAGGCAGAAACAAACACACTTTCAAGCCGACGCCATCCGGTCCGTCGGTGACTTCCAGTTTGCCCTGATGCTGTTCGATAATCGTTTTGGCAATCGCCAAGCCAAGTCCTGCGCCGGCCCCCGTTGCAGCCTTGCCGCGCCGGAACCGTTCGCCGATGCGGCCTTTTTCGTCGTCCGGCATGCCTGGCCCGTTATCGCTGATCGTCACTTGCGCGACGCTTGCATCGGCATCGATCGACAGCGTGATATGCCCGCCGCCCGGAACATAGCGGATTGCATTCTCCAGCAAATTGGTGAGCGCTTCCCGCAGCAAGGTTTCGATACCCGATACCATGATGATTCTTCCCGCAGTCGCGAATCCGAAATCCTGGCCTTTGCGGCGCGCTTCAGGCAGCTGGGTGCGGGCGACGTCCTCGGCAAGGCTGTTGATATCTATTTTCTCATTCGTTTCGATCAATGCAACCATGCTGTTTACCCGGGCCAGCGCAAGCAGCTGGTTGACCAGGCGTACCGCACGATCGACTCCTCGCTGCATCGCGCCCAGCGCTTCAACTACTTTGGCATGCTCGGGTTCGCGCAGTGCGTAGTCGACCTGGGTCCGCAATACGGAGAGCGGGGTACGCAATTGATGCGATGCATCGTCCAGGAACTGCCGTTGATCCCGCGCCAGAAAATCGTAGCGTTCGATATGCTGGTTGATCGCATCGACCAGCGGGCGCACCTCGAGCGGAACCCGGGCCGGATCGATAGGGGTCAAATCATCCTGCGCGCGGTTGACGATTTCATGCCGCAATCGATGCAGCGGCCTCAGCGCCAGCACCACGCCTGCCGCCATCAACAACGCAATCATCAGGACCAGCAGTCCGTCCATCAATACCGCCTGCTTCAACAAGCCATTGGCAAAGGTCGTGCGCGATTCCCTGGTTTCCGCCACCAGAATGATTACCCGTTGCGCTTGAACGCCATATAACGGCTTGTCGAGCAGACGGGTATAGGCGCCGACCCGAACGGATTCTCCGAAGTATTGCGCATCATAAAAACTGGGGATATTCAACTTCAGTTCAACCGGCGGCGCCGGCAGATCGGCATTGCCGAGCGAAACCAGTCCGTCTTCAGTGCTGATCCGATAAAAGACCCGGCCGCTGGCAGTAAGCTCGAAGAATTCCAGAACGGTATAGGGCAGGTCCATGCCGAGGCCGCCGCTGGCGGTGGAAATACCGGCGTCGATCGCCTTGATGGCGCCCCCAAGGGAACGGTCATATGCGGAATTGGCTGCGATCAGCAATTCGCGATAGCTCAACCACAGTTCGCCGCAAAGTAAAACCGTGAGGGGAGGCAGCAATAAAACAAGCAGTTTTTGTTTAAGCGTATTCACGGCTGTCGTCACCGCCTTCCAGGCAATATCCGAACCCACGCATGGTGACTATCCTGACCGCACTGTTGGCCAGCTTTTTACGCAGCCGATAAACCAGGACTTCGATTGCTTCCAGGTTGACTTCTTCATGATGCGTAAATATCCGGTCGAGCAACAGCTGCTTCGATATCGGCTCCCCCGCGCGATGGATCAGGGTGCTCAGCATCGCATGTTCACGAGGAGTCAAGGCGATCGGCATATTATCGAGCTTGAATAATTTGGTGCCGGCGTCCAGCACCAGCGATCCGCAGATCAGCCGCGAGTGCTCGCGTCCGCGGCTGCGCCGAATCAGCGCATGCAGGCGCGCTTCCAGTTCGGCCAGTGCAAACGGTTTGGGCAGGAAATCGTCCGCGCCTTCATTGAGGCTCGAGACCCGTTCGTGAAGCGTATCGCGCGCAGTCAATATCATGACCGGCACCCTGTTGTCGGCCGCGCGCAGATGACTCAACACGCCATGTCCGCTTTTGCCCGGCAAACCCAGATCGAGTATTACCGCGTCGAATTCCTCGATCGCCAGCATTTTTTCGGCGACCAATCCGTCGTTGGACCACTCGACGACAAAATCGCTTTGTTCAAGCGCCTTGATCAGCCAGGTCGCGAGTTCCGATTCGTCTTCCACCAAAAGGATGCGCATAGTGTAAATGTAACGCCGTATTTAGAAAATGAAGCCGCATTATTTACAGGATACCGCTTTCCTTCCTTTCCGGGCTTTCAATTTGCGGCACGGGATCGGAGAACTGCATATCCGCTCGTTGACGTTGCAACAAGCGATCGCGCGAATTCATCGCAAACGAAAATCGCCCGAGTGCATTCAATATGAATCGGACAGCATGCGGCAAATCGGCACCGGCCGGCATCGAATTGCTTCGATGCCGGCCGGCCAATTCCGCGCCGCGCGGGCGCGGGCAAGGCAATAGACAGACGGTTAGAATCTGGTGCGAATGCCGACGCCAAATTCGGTCTGATTTGCGAAGCCGTTGGTCCCGCTCACACGATAACCGTCATTGAGTTTCATGTAGTCTGCAACGGCATACACTTCGGTGCGCTTGGACAGATGGTAAAAGACCGATCCGTATACCGTTGATTTTTTACCGGTGCCTGCTGCGGTAGCCGTGCTGGCGTCCGCGAAAGGATTCAGCGTGCTGGTTCCGGCTGCATTGAACGCGGCGTTGTTCGCCTTGATCGACACATAGCCGAGTTCGTAATCGAACGCGCCGCCCGGAGTAAGCTTGGCCGAGACCGTATAAGCATTGTCCTTGCGTTCCCCGAGTGCGGCAGCCTGGTCGGCCGTGAAATGGAAATAGCCGGCATTCAGGCGCACCAACGGGAACATGTAGCTGCCGCCGATCGAGTAAGACCGCTGCGTCAGGTTGTTGACGTTGGCTTGATTGTAATAACCGGCGACCAGGTAATTGGAACCGTTATAGCCGAGCGCCACGGACTTGGTCGTATTCCTGGACGTGTCGCCGGGGACTTCGCCCAACTGGTAACCGAGACCGGCGACGATGCCGTTGTCAAATGCCTTTTTATAAACGATGCCGTTGTCGTAGCGAGTGGCGGTTACGCTGCCAGCATAGTAAATCAGTTGCTTGAAGTTGTTGGTATTGGTAAAGCCGCCTTCTTCCAGGCCCAGCTTTTCCGAGCCGTACGCGTCGCCGTATGTCTGCGCCCAATCGCGTGCCAGTGTGTTCTGGCGGCCGAACGTGATTCTGCCCAGGCTTGAGCTGTCGAAGCCGACCCATGCATCGCGGTTGAAAAGCACGCCCGGCGTGTCCATCGCGCCTGTGCCGAGAACATATTCGCTTTCCAGCTTGAAGATGGCTTTGTTGCCGCCGCCCAGATCTTCCGCGCCCCTGAATCCCAGGCGGCTGCCGCTGAACCATGGCGTCTGGAAACCGACCAGACGTCCTCCAGTGGCGGTCGCGTTATTGACCGTCCTCAGCGTCATGTCGATAAGGCCGTATACGGTGACGTTGGCTTGGGCGAACGCGGTCGCATGACTTCCCAGAGCAGCGACTGCAGCAAGCGTCAATACTGATTTTTTCATTTTGTCTCCCGTTAAAAATCGGATCTTAGTTAACTGATCATTTGAAGAATCAGAGTGGAGACTATAGAAACCATGTGCTGTCAATTTGCTGTCAACAAGAAACGTTTGTTCTTATTGCGCAACAAATTCGCCGTATTTTTTGCAGATCCGGAACAAGCGGCACGCAACCGGCCCGCGATGGCTGGATGCAATCTGAATGGAATAAAAGAGGTATCGGCGGACCGGGTCTGAATAGACGGTCTTGGCTTCCTGCAATCGCCGTATTGCCCGTAAAAAGGCCCGCCTGCCTTTCGGCTGCGGGCCAAGTCCAATCGCTTGGAGGGGTAATGATGAGACCGATTCAATATACGCGTTCGATCCTGTCAATCAGCTGTCATCTCATTGGCCATTCGACAAATACCTTGGCGGCAATGAAGCCTTCGGAACCGGCATGGCCGCCTTCATTTTTGCCGCCCCGCACGTACAATTTTTTGCATTCCCTGACGGCAGGATTGATGCCGTCCCATGAGCCGACCGTCAACCGCGATATCTGAAAAGGAAATACCCCTGCGTGAAATTCACGCAGGGGTATTTCCTTTTCAATTTGACCGGCTCGGTTCTATTGGCGCTTTTTTTCCTCCTTCTTGACCTTCTTCGCTGCCTTTTTTTCCTTCATTGTTTTAGCCGGTTCCTTCTTGGTTGCTTTTTTTGAGTCTTGGCTTTTGCTCATGGCTCGCCTCTGTCTTTAAGAATTGAAAAAAATCCGGTGACGGATAATCGGTATTCTACTTCCATAACCCTCCGTAACGCGTTGCGAATTGGCACAAGCGGATTAAGCCCTGGCGTGGTTTTACAGTCCCGCAGACTCGCTCGCCCGCTTGCGGCATGCATCCAGAAAATAAGTCAGCCGCGCCGACAGAATTTTATGTCTGTTGTAAATCAGGTAAAAGTTCCGGCGAAGCGGCGGAAGCGTTGTCCTCGGCTCTGCCAGGCGGCCCATCGCAATCAGGTCGGCGACGACGCAGCGCGACAGGCAGGTGATGCCGAGCCCTTCTGCCGCTGCATGCTTGATTGCTTCCGAATTGCTGAATTCGCCGGCGGGCCGCAGGCTGTGCAAATGCGGCATCAGCGCATGCTCCACCGCTTCCCGCGTGCCTGAACCCGGTTCGCGCAGCAGCCAGCCGGCCTTGCGCAATGCGCTGACCGGCACTTTTCTGTCCGGCTTGCCGCCCAGGATCGGATGATGCGGCGAACATACGATGATCAATTCGTCGCGCATCCAGAGCTTCGTTTTCAGATCCGGCTCATGGCACGGCCCTTCTATCAGACCGACGTCGACATCGAAATTCGCGACGGCCGCCGCGATCTCGGCGGTATTGGCAATGGTGACGCGGGGATAAGCTTCGGCATCGCGCGTATAGGCGGCGGCGAGTATTCCCGGCAACAGATAAATGCCGATCGTCGTGCTGGCGCCGATGTGCACACCGCTTCCTGCGGACGCGCCGGATCCATCCGATGCGGCGAACTGCTGCTCGATGGTGGCGGCCGCATCGAGTATCTGTCTCGCCTGCGGCAACATCAGACGGCCGCTGTCGTTGAGTATCAGCCGCTTGCCGACGCGGTCGAACAGCTTGATGTCGAGCAACCCTTCCATCTCGTTCAGTGCGGCGCTTGCCGCCGACTGCGACAACGCCACCTTTTCCGCAGCGGCCGCCGTACTGCCGGACTCCGCCACGGCCAGAAATATCTGCAATTGCCTGAGTGTGAGACGCATTATTTAATAACCTGTTTTATAACTTGATTATACAAAAACAAGTCGTTTTATATTTTAACTCCCAACCCATACAATTGGAAGCATATCGATTCGCCAGCCCTTTCATCCGGAGAAGAAACAATGTTCACGCCCCCCTCGGCCGTCCTTGCCGAATCCCGCCGCTGCGCCGATATCGGACTTGCAGACCGCGCCATGAAATTGCTGCCCGGTCTTGCGCTGAGCGCAACGGTTGCCGCCATTTCGATCCTGTCAGGCAGGTTCGATTGGCTTCAATCGCATGGTTTGAGCCCGCTGACGATTGCGATCATGCTCGGGATAGTGCTTGGCAATACCCTGTTTGCGCGGATCGCTCCGGATTGCGATGCGGGCGTCGCTTTTTCCAAGCAAAAGCTGCTGCGCATCGGCATCGTTCTATACGGCTTCCGGCTCACATTTCAGGATATCGGCCATGTCGGTTTCGCCGGCGTGGCCATCGATGCGCTGGTGTTGACGTCAACCTTTGCGCTGGCGATGCTGCTAGGCACCAGGGTCTTCAAGCTCGACCGCGACAGCGCGATCCTGATCGGCGCGGGCAGCTCGATTTGCGGCGCAGCCGCAGTGATGGCGACCGAACCGGTGGTGCGCGGCCGGTCCGAACAGGTGGCGGTGGCAGTGTCGACGGTCGTCGTATTCGGCACGCTCGGCATGTTTCTCTATCCGTTGTTGTATCGCCTCAATCTGCTCGGCATCTCGCCGTCGGCATTCGGCATTTACGCCGGCTCGACTATCCATGAAGTGGCGCAAGTGGTGGCGGCCGCCAACGCAATCAACCCGGAGGCTGCCAATACGGCGGTGATCGCGAAAATGGTCCGGGTGATGATGCTGGCGCCGTTCCTGATTGCGCTCTCCGCCTATCTTTCAACGAAGAAGGGACCTGGTGCGCATCAAGGTGCGGCTGCGCTCCGGCGGCCGGCGAACCGTCTGGCAATTCCGTGGTTTGCATTCGTTTTCATTGCAGTGGCCGGACTCAATTCGATGTCCGTGCTGCCGTCGCCGGCGGTGAACTGGGCGATCGCTGTCGATACGTTTTTGCTGGCGATGGCGATGGCTGCGCTGGGATTGACCACGCATGTGTCCGCCATTCGCCGGGCCGGCGTCAAGCCGCTGATTCTGGCCACGCTGCTGTTCGTCTGGCTCGTTGTCGGCGGCGCCGCGATCAATCACGGCGTCGCCGCGCTGTTGCACTGATACGCCCGGGCGTATCAGGACTTCGGCTTGGCCTGATGTTCGGGATCGCCTGTCAGCATCATCAGGCTTGAGGTATCGAATCTGCTGCCGCCCTTTTTTTGCACCTGCGAATAGAATTGATCGACCAGCGCGGTGACAGGCAGATAACTGCCGTTGCGGCTGGCCTCGTCCAGGCAGATGCCCAGATCCTTGCGCATCCAGTCCACGGCGAAGCCATAGTCGAACTTCCGCGCGAGCATTGTCTTGCCCCTGTTTTCCATCTGCCACGATTGCGCGGCGCCTTTCGAAATCACGTCGATGACGCGCTCGCCGTCCAGTCCCGCATTCTCGGCGAACGCCAATCCTTCGGCCAATGCCTGAACCAGTCCCGCAATGCAAATCTGATTGACCATTTTCGTGAGCTGGCCCGCGCCCACCGGCCCCATGTGCGTCACGGCACGCGCATACAAGGCCATGACGGGTTCGGCGCGGCCGTAGGCAGCCGCGTCGCCGCCGACCATCACGGTCAATTTTCCGCTTTCGGCGCCGGCCTGGCCGCCGGATACCGGCGCATCGAGAAACTGTACGCCGCGCGCCCCGGCCGCTTCACCTAAACGGCGTGCGGCATCGGCGGAAGATGTGGTGTGATCGATCAGCACGCTGCCGGAATTCATATTGGAAAGCGCGCCTTCGGCTTCCAGCGTCACCTGGTACAGATCGTTGTCGTTTCCGACGCAGGTAAAAACGAATTCCGCGCCGGCGGCGGCCGCCGCCGGGGTCGGCGCCGCCCGGCCTTTATGCAGCTTCAGCCATGCATCGGCGCGTGCCTGCGTCCGATTGAACACAGTGACGTCATGGCCGTGCGCGGCCAGATGCCCCGCCATCGGAAAACCCATGACGCCCAATCCGATAAATGCTACTTTTGCCATTCTTCGATCCTCCAGATCTGGTAAATTCTTTTGCCGATGCCATGCGGGCACTTTCAACACCGCATGCATCCCGATGTATCGGGGTTCCGGTGCGCCATTATATTACCTGGACTTGCTGGAGAGAAAATGAGCGGGAGAACGCGTTTCAGAGAATATCTGAAAACCTCGGTACGCTGAGTGCCGCGATTGCATCCGCATCGGTCGCAAAGATGGAATCGCTTCCCAGCGCTTCCGCCATGCGGGCTTTATCGAATACATCCCACACCTGCTTTTTGACGGCGGATAAATAGAGGCGGATGCCCTCGCCTTTCAATGTGGTCTGCAACGATTCCAGCGTATCGATTCCGGTCGCGTCGATGTCGTTGATGCCGCCCGCGCTGAGCAGGACGCGCCGGATCGAGGGATCGCTGCGACAGCGGTCCACGATGAAGCGCTCCAGCGCAGCGGACGTCAGAAAGTTCATCGCCGCGTCCATCCGGACCGCGAGCAGATCGGGGGCCAGCGACGGCAGGCCGAACCGGCTTCGGTCGCGCAGCGTCCCGTCGCGGTGTTGGCCGACTTCGATGATGCGAGGCCGGGTGCGCCGGTAAAGATAAGATGCCGTGGTCAGGCCGATACCGGCGAAGATGCCCCAATGCAGGCGCGGCGTGGCCACCAGGGTAACGATGAACGTCACTACCGCGACAACGCCATCGTCGCGCGAAAGCGAAAACACGCGGCGGAAAGTCGAAAAATCGAGGAGTCCGAATACCGGCACCATGATCATTGCCGCCAGCACCGATCGCGGCAGATAGGAAATGAGATCGGTCAGAAACAGCAGGCTCAGCATCACGCATAGCGCAGAGAACAACGTGGACCAGCCGGTCATCGCGCCTGCGTACAGATTCAATGCCGAGCGCGAGAACGATCCGCTGACGGGAAAAGCGCCGTTGAAGGCGCTGGTTATCTTGGCCAATCCCTGGCCGATCAATTCCTGGTTTTCATTCCACCGCTCGTGCTGCTTGCGGGCCAGTACGCGGCAACTGGACATTGCTTCGGTAAAACTGATCAATGCCACGATCAACGCCGCCGGCCACAATTCCCGATGACGGTCGAATGAAATCGCAGGCGGCCATATGAAGGATGGCAAACCGGGAGAGAGCGCACCGACGATCTGTCCTCCTCTTGCCGCGTAATCGAGAACGAAGCTCAACGCGATGCCGATGACGGCCACCAGCAGCATCCCCGGAAATTTCGGGAAAATGCGTTTCAGGGCGAGCAACAGCACCAACGATCCGAAACCGAAACCGCTCGACATGAGCAGCACTGACGTATCTGCAAAAAAGTGATGGGACGGATCGGTGAAATCCTTCAACGAAATGTCAGTCACGCCGAACAGCGCGGGCAGTTGCGACAGGATGATGAGAATGGCTGCGGCATGGATAAAGCCGGTAATCACCGGTTGCGATACCAGATTGGTGATTCGCCCGAGTTTGAAGGCGCCCAGCAAAAGCTGAATCACGCCTGCATAGAGCGAAAGCCAGATCGCCAGCGCTACCCATTCGCGCGTGCCCGGCGCAGCAAGCGGATAGAGCGAGCCGAATGTCAGCAGGCTTGTCAGCGCCACCGGACCGACGGCCAGCAACGCCGACGATCCCCACAACATCCCGACAACGCTCGGCAGCAATGCGGCATAGAGGCCGGCTTGAGGAGGCATGCCGGCCAGGGTTGCGTAGGCCACCGCTTGCGGAATCAGCACCAGGCCCACGGTAATGCCTGCCCAGGCGTCGCGCTTCAGCGAAACCACCGTCGGGCGCGGCCAATTCAGGAAAGGAAACAGCTGTCTGATGTTGATGGCTAAATCCTCGTTGGAGCGTTAGCGGGTTGTTGAAAAATACGGCTGGCAGAATATTACTCAATTAATGCCCGTTCGTCCTGAGTGGCCCAAGGCCAGCTCCTAGCCTGCAGGGCGTATCGAAGGATCTTGTAGCGTGTGAATCCTTCGATACGCCGCTCCGCGGCTACTCAGGACGAACGGGCATTAGTTGACTGAATCCCGCTTGTCCTGTTTTCCAACAGCCCGCCAAAGTAAGTAAATGGCATATTCATTGAAAGCACACTGTTCTTGCTGAAAATACCGTTCGCAGCACCTGGATGCGTTCATCCCCGCCTGCCGTATCCGCCGCGCGTACCAATCAGGAAATCTGCTGATAATACAAATTTTGCGGATGATTGGCTTGCGCGAAAAAGAACCAGCGTTCGGCGATCAGCCCGATGTATTGGATGACGAACGCAGCCGCCAGCAGCAGCATCGACGCGCCGGCCAGGCCGCTGCCCAGCAACAGGACCGGCACCGGAAACACCAGCACGAGGAAAATCCATTTCACGGACCGCACGAACTGCGCTGTCTTGTGATGAAAATAATGACGCGTGTTGAACGATCCGCCCATCGCCCCTTGCGCTTTCTGGACGATGTGCGGATGGCGGATGCCGGTCGCCGTCTGGAGCGTCGATGTCGGTTTGATCCGCGCATTGCGGTATAGCGATGCGATGCGGGTGATCAGCGCGGCAACAGTGAGAACGATGGCGGCGATCCCGTAGCCCCTGACCAGAACCGGCGCGGAGAAAAAGGCAAAGCCGGTTGCGAGGGTGAATCCCGATGCGCTGCCGAGCAAAATGTAATTGACCAGCGTCAGCGGGCTGGCCCATTCCTGCAGAAATTTGATGCATGCATAGATCATCCCGGTGCAGACGAAAAGCGCGATGCACAAGACGACGGCGGCAGCGCCGATGACGACGGCGGCCATGCCGGCAGCGCTGCCGATTCCGAAATAATGCGTTGCGCCGTAGGCGAACACCGCAAGCATGAAGGCGGGCAACACGATGCATTCGCGCGACAGCCAGGAGGTGCGCCACATTGCGGCGGCACGCCATGCTCGTTCCGGATGGCCGAGATGGAAGAACGACGCAAGCAATCCGCTGCCCAGGAACAGCAGCGAAATGCCGCTGCCGAGCGCAAAGAAAGCGCGGCTGTCCGGCATGGCGATGGCGCCGATCAACGCCAGCAATTCGCCGGCATACAAGGCCAGGAAAAGACCCTGGCCGACCCCGATCAGGGTCGTCAGAAAAACAACTGAAAAAGCAGGATTCATAAAAACTCGTTATGTGATTCGGTTTGTCGGCAAAACGGCGCTGCAGGCAATTTCTTCAAATGGTTTCCCTCCGGCGCACAGGAAGTTTTACCTCTGCTTCGCATGCGGCGTCAAGCGCAATGTCGGCACCGCCGATCACCACGACGTCACATCGTCCAGCGACGGCTCGTTGAGCGACGGTTTCGGCAGCTTGCCGTCGATCTTCAGCGGGTTGTCGGCGCGGGTCAGCTGATCGGTGTGAAGCGTGATCTCGACCTTGCGCCGCGGCAGGTAATGGTTCGACGGCTTGGTCCCCCATTCGGCCATCAGCTGGTAGCCGCCCTGTTCCCGTATCGCGATCGACACCGCCGATTCCGGATCGTGCACGTCGCCGAACAGCCGGGCGCTGGTCGGACATGCCATCACGCAGGCCGGCTGGCGATCTTCCGGCGGCAGCAGCGGATTGTCGATGCGGTCGACGCACAATGTGCATTTGCCCATTTCCTGGCGGTGCTCGTCGAGCTCGCGCGCGCCGTACGGGCAGGCCCATGCACAGTAGTTGCAGCCGATGCACTTGTCGTAGTCGACCAGCACGATGCCGTCTTCCTTGCGCTTGTAGCTGGCGCCGGTCGGACACACCGGCACGCACGGCGGCTCTTCGCAATGCAGGCAGGACTTCGGAAAGTGGACCGTTTCGGTATTGGGAAACTGGCCCACTTCATAAGTCTGCACCCGGTTGAAAAAGGTGCCGGTCGGATCCTTGCCGTACGGGTTGTCGTCGGACAGCGAACCGGCCACGCCGGACGTGTTCCATGACTTGCAACTGGTCACGCAGGCATGACAGCCGACGCATACGTTCAAGTCGATGACTAAAGCCAACTGCGTCATTTGAACTCTCCTCGGCCGGCGCGATACGCCAGCCAGATACGTTTTATTTTGCTGGTGCCGGGCACTGCCGGCATCGTTTCGAACTGCGGCCAGGTCTGCTCGGGCTCGCCCTCGGCCGCCTTGTAGATCCGTACCCGCACGTCGTACCATCCGGCCTGGCCGGTGACCGGATCGGAATTCGACAGCCGCCTGCCGTTCACCTCCGGCAATTCCTCGGAAATCAGGTGATTCAGCAAAAAGCCCTTTTGCGATTCGTTTGCGCCGGGCTCCAGATGCCAGGCGCCGGATGCCTTGCCGATCGCATTCCAGGTCCACACCGTTCCCGGTTCCACCGCCTCGCTGTAACGGCACATGCAGCGCACCTTGCCCCACATCGACTCGACCCAGATCCAGCCGCCGTCCTTGATGCCGCCCGCCTGCGCCACCAGCGGATTGACGAACAGATAGTTGTGGGTGTGGATCTGGCGCAGCCACGCGTTTTGCGAATCCCATGAATGGTACATCGCCATCGGGCGCTGGGTCACCGCGTTGAGCGGGAACTTCGCGGTATCGGCGCTTTGCGTTTCCAGAGGTTCGTAATAGAAAGGCAGCGGATCGAAATAGGTTTCGACCCTTTTCCGCAGATGATCCGGCGGCTGCTTGCCCGGGCGCCGGCCTTGCGCGGCGAGGCGGAATTTTTGCAAGACGTCGGAATAAAGATGAATCAGGATCGGGTCGGCAAAGCGGCGCACCCGCACCCGTTGCGCCCATTCCATGTAACCCTTGTTCCAGTTGCGCATGTAGCTGTAGGACGGCGGCAGCTTATGGTGAAACACGCAGTTGTTCTTCGCATACATTTCCCATTGGCGCGGATTGGGCTCGCCCTTCATCGATTTTTCGCCGCCGACGCCGCGCCAGCCTGCCAGAAAGCCGATGCCGGAGCCGGGTTCGGTTTCATAGTTGACGATGAAATCGGGATAATCGCGGAATTTGCGTTCGCCGTCCGGCTTGACGAAGGCCGGAAATTTCAGCCGGCTCGCCAGTTCGATCAGCACTTCCTGGAACGGCTTGCAATCGCCTGTCGGCGCGACGACCGGAATGCGCACCGAATCCATCGGTCCGTCGTATTCGGAAATCGGCCGGTCGAGCATCGACATCACATCGTGCCGCTCCAGGTAAGTGGTGTCCGGCAGCACCAGATCGGCGAAGGCCGTGGTCTCCGACTGGAACGCATCGCACACGACCAGGAACGGAATCTTGTATTCGCCGTTCTCGTTCTTGTCGTTGAGCATCCGGCGCACATCGGCCACATTCATGCTGGAGTTCCATGCCATGTTGGCCATGAAGATCATCAGCGTATCGATCGGATACGGATCGCCGCGCCAGGCGTTGGTGATGACGTTGTGCATCAGGCCGTGCACCGACAGCGGATGTTCCCACGAGAATCCCTTGTCGATGCGCACCGGCGTGCCGTCGGCTTCGACGAACAGATCGTTCGGATCGCCCGGCCAGCCGAGCGGCATGCCGCCCAGCGGCGTATTCGGCTGCACCGCCGCCGGACTGTTGGGCGGCTTGGCACTGGGCGGAATCGCGCGCGGAAACGGCGCCTTGTGGCGAAAGCCGCCGGGCCGGTCGATCGTGCCGAGCAGCGACATCAGGATCGCCAGCGCGCGGGTGGTCTGAAAGCCGTTGGAATGGGCAGCCAGGCCGCGCATCGCGTGGAATGCAACCGGATTGCCGGTGACGGTCTGATGTTCGCGTCCCCAGCTGTCGGTCCATGGAATCTGCAGCTCGATTTTCTGATCGCGCGCGGTCACGCCCATTTCATTTGCGAGACGGCGAATGCATTCGGCCGAAATGCCTGTGATGCCGGCGGCCCATTCCGCCGTGTAGCGCTTGACCCGTTCCTTCAGCAGCTGGAATGCGGGCGCCACGTCGACGCCTTCGGGCAGCGAAAACCTGCCCAGCAAATACGGATCGGCGCCCTCGGTGTGGGTCGCGACCGGCTTGTCGGTGAAACGGTCCCACCACAGCTTGTTCTGCGGATACATCGGATTGATCACCGGAGTGTCCTGATCCTCGACGAACAGGCCGAAGTCGTCGCTCTTCTCGTTCTGGTTCACCAGCTGTCCGGCATTGGTGTAGCGCACCAGGAAATCGCGGTCGTACAATCCCTGCTCGATGATTTCATGGATCAGCGCGAGCAATAATGCGCCGTCGGTGCCGGGCTTGATCGGCACCCATTCGTCGGCGATCGCCGAGTAGCCGGTGCGGATCGGATTGATCGAAATGAATTTGCCGCCGCCGCGCTTGAACTTGGACAGCGCAATCTTCATCGGATTGGAGTGATGGTCTTCGGCCGTGCCGAGCATGACGAACAGCTTGGCGCGATCGAGGTCGGGCCCGCCGAATTCCCAGAACGAACCGCCGATCGTGTAGATCATGCCAGCCGCCATGTTGACCGAACAGAAGCCGCCGTGGGCCGCATAGTTCGGCGTGCCGAACTGGCGGGCGAACAAGCCGGTCAGCGCCTGCATCTGGTCGCGGCCGGTAAACAGCGCGAACTTCTTGGGATCGGTCGCGCGGATTTTTCCGAGCCGCTCGGTCAGCAGCGTAAACGCTTCTTCCCATGAAATTTCGGTAAATTCGGCGGCGCCGCGCTCGCTGCCCGGCTTGCGCAACAGCGGCTTGGTCAGGCGCGCCGGCGAGTATTGCTTCATCGCGCCGGACGCGCCCTTCGCGCAGATGACGCCCTGGTTCAGCGGATGGTCGGGATTGCCGTCGATATAGCGCACTTCGCCGCCGCGCATGTGCACGCGGATGCCGCAGCGGCAGGCGCACATGTAGCAGGTGGTTTTCTTTACTTCAAGCTGCTCGTCGACAGCTCTGTCTTGCGGGACTATTGGTTGTGTCATGAAAATGTTCCTGAGAAGCCTGAAAAATGACGGCGTAATTTCTGTTTCTGTTTACCGGCAATTTTTTATAACCATTGCTTTCGGCATGCTGTTGTCGACAGGTATCCTTGCCGGAAACCCGCCCTTGACCGAATCGTCATGCGCCTTGCCGGAATCCTGGATGCTTGTGCGCATATACGACCGCCAGCGCACACGATGCGACACGGCTTTCCGGAGAATCGGCACGGCTGGTCAATATGATCGGAACCCTGGTGCCGAGGACGATGCCGGCACACTCGCCGCCGGCAAGATAAACCAGTTGTTTGTAAAGCATATTGCCTGCCTCCAGATTCGGCACGATCAAGATATCGGGACGCGTTTTATTGGCCAGATCGATGCCTTTGATGCTTGCGGCCTCGATTGAAATCGCGACGTCGAACGAAAGCGGGCCATCCACTTGCGCGCCCGTTATCTGGCCCCGCTCCGCCATCTTGCTCAACGCGGCAGCATCGATCGTGCCGGGGATGGCCGGGTTGATCGTTTCGACTGCGGACAATACCGCAACGTAAGGACGCGCTATATCCAGCGCATGCGCGAGATCGATTGCGTTTTGCATGATATCGCGCTTTTCCATCAGGCCGGGATTGATGTTGACGACGCAATCCGCCATCAGCAAGGGTTGCGGATAATTCGGCAGATCGAATACGAACGCATGGCTCATCCTGCGTCCGGTCCGCAAGCCGCTGTCTTTTCCGACCGCCACGCCCAGCAATTCATCGGTATGCAGGCTGCCTTTCATGATGCCCTGCGCCCGCTCTTCCTGGCAAAGCTGAACCGACGCGCGTGCGGCGGCAACCGGATCGTCGGCCGTTTCGACGAACTCCATCCGGCTCAGATCCAGCCCGTTGTCCTGCGCGATCGATTCGATCCTGCGGCGCGGCCCGACCATGATCGCTTGCACCAGGCCCATATGCTGGGCAGTCGCGGCCGCCTCGATCGAAGTCGCGCTGCAGGGATAGGCGACCGCAATCCGCGCCGGTCCCAACGCCAGCGCGGTATCGATGATTTTAGCGAGATACGGATGAGTGCTCATGCCTGCCTTTGATGCGTGTTAATAGGATTGCGCCGCCGCTGCGCCCTGTACAAGGCGGCCCCCGGAACGGCCGATCCACCATGCCGACAATGCGCTGACGACGCCGGCGAACAAGACGTACAGACAGATGGTCCACGGCTGGCCGTCGCTGGTCTTGAGCAAGGCGGTTGCAATGATCGGCGTGATGCCGCTGGCGAAAATGCCCGAGAACTGATAGACGAACGAGATGCCGGTATAGCGCACCCGCGTATCGAACAGTTCGGCGAACAGTGCGGCTTCCGGACCGTAGATCGACGCATACAGAATGCCGAACGGAATGATGATCGCGAGCCAGATCACCATGATGTTGGATGAGTTGCTGCTCATCAGCCAGAATGCGGGAAAAGCCGACAGCGCCGTGATGATGGATCCCCACGCATAGACCCTGGTGCGGCCCATTTTGTCGGAGAGCGCACCGAAGAACGGAATGAAGGCGCACATGACGACCGCCGCCGCCATCACGCCGATCAGCGACTGGGTGCGGCTGATTTTCAGCGTTTGAGTCAGATAGCTGATCGAGAACACGCCGAAGATATTGAAAAATACGCCGTCGATGTAACGCGCGCCCATTCCGGCGAGCACGTTTTTCGGATATTTCCGGATCATCTCCATGAACGGGATCTGCACTTCCTTGCCGCTGCTTTTCAGCTTCGAAAATTCCGGCGTTTCCATTACGTTGAGGCGGATATAAATGCCGACGGCGACCATTGCGGCCGACAGCAGGAAAGCGACGCGCCAGCCCCAGGACAGGAACTGCTGTTCGGTCAGCAGCGAAGAGAGCAACGCAACGACGCCGGAAGCCAGGCACAAGCCGATCGACAGGCCGATCTGCGGAATGCTCGCATACAGGCCGCGCTTTTCCTTGGGCGCGTATTCGTACGCCATCAACACCGCGCCGCCCCACTCGCCGCCCAGCCCGATGCCCTGCAGCACGCGCAAGGTCAGCAGTATCAGCGGAGCCCAGAGGCCGATCTGATCGTACGTCGGTATCAAGCCGATCAGGAAGGTCGATACGCCCATGATCATCAGCGTCATGACCAGCATGCTCTTGCGGCCGATCTTGTCGCCGAAGTGCCCGAAGATGACGCCGCCGAGCGGCCGCGCCAGGAAACCTACCGCAAAGGTGACATAAGCCAGCAACGTCGAAACCAGCGGATCGCTATTGGGAAAGTAAAGCTTGTTGAAGACCAGGCCGGCCGTTACGCCGTACAGGAAAAAGTCATACCATTCGATTGTGGCGCCGATGAGGCTGGCGCTGACAACCCGCTTTAGCGTATTGTTTTGCGAGTTCATTTTGTCTCCTCCGTAAAGATGTTGTTGAAGCTTCGTTGCTGCGAGTGCTTCTTTTCTGTTTTCTTGTTGTCAGGCTACGCTCAACTCTTTTTGAACAGGTATGCTCAGACCCTGATCCATCAGGATCATGTCCGAGGCTTTCTCCGCCATCATCACGACCGGCGAATTCGTGTTGCCCGACACCAGCGTCGGCATGACCGAACAGTCGACCACCCGCAGTCCCTGCACGCCGTGCACGCGCAGGCGCTGGTCCACTACCGCCATCGGGTCCGTCCCCATCTTGCAGGTGCCGGAAGGATGAAAAATCGTCGCGCCGTACTCGCGCGCGAACTCGAGCATATCGTGATCGGTAACCGCATCGGCGCCGGGCCGGTATTCTCCCGAGATGTAGGGCTGCAGCGCGGACGTGGCGGCCAGCCTGCGTGCGAACTTGATGCCCTCGACCGCGCAGCGGCGGTCGGCTTTGGTCGACAGATAATTGGGCCGCATCGCGGGCGCCTGCCTTGGGTCGCGCGATTTGATCATGACGGTGCCGCGCGATTCGGGCCGCAGCTGGCAGACCGAAAAGGTGCAGCCGGACCAGTCGTGCGGCTTTGCACCCGCCATGTCGGCGGACAGCGACGCGAAATGAAACTGGATATCGGGTGTCTTCGACTCCGGCAGCACCCGGGTGAAAAGCCCGGCTTCGTTGATGCCGACGGCGAGCGGCCCGCTCCGCATGAACGCATATTGGACGCCCATCCGCATTTGCCCGAACAGGCTGCCCAGCTGATCGTTGGTGGTGATCGGTTTGCTGACCTTGAACATCAAGCGCAGTTGCAGATGATCCTGCAGGTTCTCGCCGACGCCCGGCAAGTCCTTCACCACAGGTATGCCGAACGGCCGCAGGAACGAGGCGCGCCCGATGCCGGACAGCTGCAGCAATTGCGGGCTTTGCAGCGCGCCGGCCGACAGGATCACTTCGCGCGCGGCGCGCGCCTCGCACGCCTTGCCGTGCTGCTCGTACTTGACGCCGAGAACCCGCGTTCCCTGCAAAACGAGTTCAGTGACCTGCGCACCGGTTTCGATGCGCAGGTTCGGCCGTTTTTCCGCCGGACGCAGGTAAGCGACGGCCGTGCTGCAACGCCGGCCGCGCCGCGTGAAAAGCTGGTAGTAGCCGACGCCCTCTTGCTGCGCGCCGTTGAAGTCGTCGTTGCGCGGCACGCCCAGTTCCTGGCCGCCGCGGATGATCGCATCCATCAATTCATGCTTGCCGCCGATATCGGAGCTCCATAACGGACCGTCGGCGCCGTGATACGGGCCGGCGCCGCGCGTGTTGTGCTCCGACTTGATGAAATACGGCAGCACGTCGCGCCATGACCATCCGTCGTTTCCGAGCGCGGCCCAATGGTCGTAGTCCTCGGCCTGGCCGCGCACGTAAATCAAGCCGTTGATCGAACTCGATCCGCCCAGGCAGCGCCCGCGCGGCCAGTACAGCTTCCTATTGTGCATGCCGGCTTCGGGCTCGGTATAAAACCCCCAGTTGTACACTTTATGAAACATCGTCTTGGCGTAGCCGATCGGAATATGGATCCACGGATAGTTGTCCTTCGGTCCGGCTTCCAGCAGCAAAACCGTGTACTTGCCGTTTTCCGACAATCGATTGGCAAGTACGCAGCCGGCCGAGCCGGCTCCGACCACGATGAAGTCATGCGTATTGTTCATGGGCGTCCGTCTCCGCCGGCCGGCGCATCCAGCAGCTTGAGCCGCTGCACCTTGCCGGACGGTCCCTTCGGCAGCTCATCGACGAAGCGATACACTTTGGGCGTCTTGAAAGCGCCGAGCTCGATTTTGCAAAATTCCCTCAGCTGGTTTTCCGTGCATTGCGCGCCCGGCTTGAGCACCACGCACACCATCAATTCCTGGCCGTAAAATTCGTCGGGAATGCCTACTGCAGCCCCCTCGAGCACGGCCGGATGCTTGAGCAGCGCCTCGTCGATTTCGCGCGGCGCGATGTTCTCGCCGCCCTTGATGATCAGCTCCTTGATGCGGCCGGTGACGAACACGAAGCCGTCCTGGTCCAGGTGGCCGAGATCGCCGGTATGCAGCCAGCCGTCGGGCGTAAATGCCTTGGCGGTCTCTTCCGGATTCTTGTAATAGCCTTTCATCACGTTCGGTCCGCGCACCATGATTTCGCCGGTTTCGCCGGGCGGCAGCGGATTTCCCGCCAGATCGGCGATCATCGCCTCGTTGCCGAACCCCTGTCCCGGGCTGCCGATCTTGCGCAGCGCGAGATCGAGCGGATTGGTGAAACACGGCGCGGCCGTTTCGGTCAGGCCCATCGTTTCGATCACGCCGATCCTGAACTTCGCTTCGAACGCGCGATGCTGGTTCGGCGGCAGCGGAGCGGAAGCGGAACGGCAGAAGCGGACGGCGCTGACATCCAGATTCTTTTCCGCCGGGTCGGGGCCGTTCAGCAAATAGGAAATGATGGTCGGAACCACATTGATCCAGGTGCACCGGTACTTTGCCACGGTGTCCCAGAAACCGGAGACGCCGAACCGATGCGGCAGCACCACGCTGCCGCCGTGCACCAGCGGCGCGGTTGCGGTCACGATCTGCGCATTGATATGGTAAAGCGGCAGGGAAGCCAGCACCCTGTCCTCCGGACCCAGCGCATGCGCGGCGGATACGAACTGCCCGCCCGACACCACCGAGCGATTGGCCAGCACGACGCCTTTGGGCTTGCCGGTGGTGCCCGAGGTGTACATCATCAGCGCATCGTCCTCCTCGCCCACCGGCGGCAGCGCGCTGATGCCTTGCACCGCCGGAAGAAATTCTTCCGCATCGACGTCGCATACCACGACCTGGACCGCGCGCTTCAGCCCGGCCAGCGCGGCATTGATCCGCTCGACCTGATCGGACGATACGAATACGATGCCGGCGTCGCTATGCTCCAGTACATATTCGAGCTGCGACGGCTGCGCCAGCAGATTCAGCGGGGTGACGCAAAAACCGCCGTACATGACGCCGATGAACAGGCGGCAGGTCTGGTAGCCGTTGTGCATCAGCAGCGCGACTTTGTCACCCGGTTTGATGCCCCGGTCCGCAAGATGGCGCCCAAGCAGCCGGGACGCTTGCTGCAATCCGGCGAACGTCATGCTGCGGTTCGCTTCCGGCGCAATCAGATAGACATCGTCGGGCCGCTGCGCGGCCTGCATATCCACATACTCTCGAATCGTGCGCAACATGGTACGGGTTCCTTCAGTCAATCCAGTCGGTGCAAAATTTTCATCCGGTTTCCGCGGCCGATCCGGTCAGCCGTGCTTGCGCAGGTAGTCGCCGAATATTTCCTCTTCGGCCGGCATCCGTTCCGGGATCGGGCGCACGATGCGGGTGATGTTGAGAAAGTGCTTGTAATTCATGTTGTCCGAAAAATTGTTGCCGCCCCAGGTGCCGCACCCCATCGACAGCGAAAACGGCAAACCGTTGTCGAAGCTGCCGCCGGTGGCGAAACAATGCGCCTGGTTGACGATGACCCGGCATACCGGCAGCTCCAGTCCCATTTGCAGCACATGCCTGTCGTCCGCAGTATGAATTCCCACCGAATGGCCCGCGCCCTGATAGCCGTAGATCCGCTCGATGATTTCGCATGCATGACCGAAGTCGCGTGCCCGGTAGACCGTCAGTACCGGCGACAGCTTTTCACCCGAGTACGGATAATCCGGTCCGACCCCGGCTTCCTCGACCATCAGGAAGCGCGCCTGGGTCACCGCTTCCCGCGTCAGCCCGGCCAGCGCGGCGATCTTCGGGGCGGCTTGCGCGGTGACGGCGGAATCGAGCTTGCCTCTGGGCCACATGGTGTTTTGCAAGCGAGCCTTCTCTTGCGCATCGAGCATCGCGCCGCCGGCCGCGGTCAGCGCCGCCACTGCCTGCTGATACACCGCATCGACGATGATCACGCTGTTCTCGGAAGAACAACTGGTGGCATTGTCGAAGGTTTTCGAGCTGGCGATTTTCCGGGCGGCCTGGTCGACATCGGCCGACGCATCGATGACCGAAGCGACATTGCCGGCGCCTACGCCGAACGCCGGAGTGCCGCTGGTATACGCGAGCCGGATATTGCTTTGCGAACCGGTGGCCACCACCAAGTCGGCCTGGCGCATCAATTCCTGGGTGGCTTGCTTGGTGATCGGATCGGGCAGGTATTGCACCAGGTCGCGCGGTGCGCCGACTTTATCGAGTTCGGCATGGATGTAGCCGACCAGCGCGATGGCGCTGGTGAGTCCCTTGGGCGACGGGGCGATGATGACGGCGTTACGGCCCTTCAATGCATTGATGACCTTGTTGGCCGGTGTCGCGGCCGGATTGGTAGAGGGCGTGATGGCAGCGACCACGCCGACCGGGCGGGCGATTTCGACCAGGCCGCGGTCCGGGTATTCGGCGATGATGCCGACGGTTTTGGCGCCCTTGAGGTCGCGCAGCAAGCCGAGAGTCTTGCGGTAGTTTTTCTGGATCTTGTCGGGCACGTTGCCCAGGCCGGTATCGCGCACCGCCATTTCGGCCAGAGTGCGGTTACGCTCGGGATGCATGATGGCCCAGCCGGCTGCGGTGACGACTTCGTCGACCTGCTCCTGCGAGTAATCTTCATAGCGGCGCTGTGCCGCGCGCGCCTTCCTGATTAGTTCGGCGACAATTTCTGCGGCCGGCGACGGAGGCACATTTGCATGCGTTTCAACTGACATTCTTCATTCCTTCATTTTTACCATTCATTACGTTGTCTTTGCAGGGAATGTCTTCCGCCCAAAGAGGCGGAAGACATTGCCCGTTTATTTGGACAAGGCCGCTTGCCCGGGTACATCGAGCGGTGTATCCGACGGACTGTCCGCGACCTTGTTGGTCGGATCAATCAATAGCGAGCACAGCGCTGCGACGCCCAGCAGTCCGGCCGAAATCAGAAACGGCACTTCGTAGCTTCCCGTTTTCTGAATCATGAAACCGAATACGGCGGGCGAAATCATTCCCGCGACTCCGAATCCGGTGTTCATCATGCCGCCGGCTGTCCCTGCATACTTGCCGGCGATATCCATCGGCAAACTCCACAATACGGCGTTGGTCAGTTCCAGGAAGAAAAACGATGCGGCAAGCAGCATTACCGCAGTCAATGGAGTCTGCGTGTAGATCGCCGGCAGAATGAAGGCCAAGGCGCCGCCAAGTCCGACAACGAGCACGCTGCGCCGCGCCAGCTTGAGGCTGCCGGTCCGCCTGTAGATAAAGTCGGAGACAACGCCGCCGAGGGTGTCGCCGACAACGCCAGCGAGCAACGGGAGCGATGTGAACAGCGCAAGCTGCTTCAGGTCGTAACCGCGCGCGTCCTTCAGATAGGAAGGCAGCCAGGTCAGGAACACCCACAACGACCATCCGTAGCAAAAGTCCACGAACGTCACCAGCCACATCCGTTTGATCATTTGCACCCAAGGCGTTTTTCCGGCCGTTGCCTTCTTCATTTCGGCTGAATTGACGCCGATCTCCTTGATCTCTTCAGGCGTGACCCATTTATGTTCCAGCGGCGTATTGCGAAACAGCCAGACATAGAAAAAAGTCCAGACCAGGCTCAGCACGCCGAGCACCATGAACGACTCGCGCCATCCGTACGCAGCGACGATCAACAGGACGATAGGCGGTGTGACGGCTCCGCCCAGACGCGCGAAGCTGTGCGTGATGCCCTGGGCAAAGCCGCGTTCCGTGGCGGGCATCCAATAGGTGAAAGAGCGTGTCGCCGCCGGAAATGCGCCGCCTTCGCCGATTCCCAGCAGAATGCGGAACATGATCAGCGACCACAGTCCCCATGAAAAACCGCAAAGAATCGTTGCAACGGCCCAGATGATGCTGAGTATCGCCAGCACCAGCCGCGGACCATACTTGTCCGCGAACCAGCCGCCCAGAATCTGCATGGCTGCATATGGGTATGCAAAAGCCGAAAAAATGAGGCCCAGCTCGGTCGGCGTAAGACCCATTTCTTTTTTCAGCAAGGGAGCAATGATCGAAATATTGACGCGATCTATATACGCTATAAAGTACATCAGACACATGATCCCCAGGATCAAGTACCTTACCTTCATGAGTCTCTTCATGTCTCCACCTATATTGTCGTAAGCGATATGCATTCCTTATCTTCGTAAGTGATATGCATTATTTCGATCGGCAGACCCGGTGCCATGAGCCCGCTCTCCCCTTGCAGCTTTTACCGTCTGTATAGCTCCTTCATATATTCAGATACGCGTCAGGCGATTATGCCCGGCTATTGCAAACCGGTCATGCCTGGGGAAAACGGCCGGAGCCACGTTCCCCGGGCATGTCGGGGATCAGACGTATTTCTTGTTCTTGTCAAGGAAGCGCACCGGCATCGACAATGCGTCGCGACGGAATGGATCGCCCAGCTCCTGCGTAACCAGCACTTCGATGATAGTGGTTTTTCCGCTCTTCTGCGCTTCGCAAGCCGCGCGCAGCGCCGGACCGACATCCGCCAGCTTGTCGACGACGACGCCTTCCGCGCCCATCGAACGCGCAATCGCGGCAAAGCTCGGGTTCTCGAGATTGGTGCCGAGGAAGCGGTTGCTGTAGAAATCGACCTGGTTCTTCTTCTCGGCGCCCCACTGCTTGTTGTGAAACACCACTGCGGTAACCGGGATGTTTTCGCGCACGCAGGTCAGGATTTCGCCGAAGCTCATGCCCCAGGCGCCATCGCCTACATAGGCCACCGCGGGGCGATCGGGCGCGGCCAGCTTGGCGCCGATGATGGTCGGGAATGCATAGCCGCAATTACCGAAACTCATTGCCGCGAACATGCTGTTCGGCGCATTGAAGCGCAGGTAGCTGTTGGATACCGAACAGATATTGCCGATATCGGTGGAGACCATCGCATTTTCCGGCATCGCCTTTTCCAGCTCGCGCAGCATCTGGCGCGGGTGCATGTACGGACTGTCCTTCATCACGGACAGGCTCCACGGATCGCGCTCGTGGGTCCATTCGTTCAGTTCGTCTTCCCACTTCTTTTTCTCGTTCTTGATTTTGGTCAGGCGCTCCTCGCGGTTTGCGCTTCCCGCAAGCTGCATGTTCTTCAGGCGCTTCGTCAGCGCTTCGGCGGCAGCCTTGGCGTCGCCGCAGATACCGACCGAAACCTTTTTCACCAATCCCAGCATGCGCGGATCGGCATCGACCTGGATGATCTTGGCATCCTTCGGCCAGTAATCCATGCCATGCTGGGGCAGCGTGCCGAACGGCCCCAGGCGCGTGCCCAATGCAAGCACGACATCGGCCTGCGAAATCAGCGTCATGCCGGCTTTCGAACCTTGGTAGCCGAGCGGGCCGCACCACAACGGATGCTTGGCCGGGAATGAATCGTTGTGCAGATAGCTGTTGACGACCGCGGCGCCCAGCAGGTCGGCCAGCGCCACGCAGGCATCGAGTCCGGCCGACATCACCACGCCGCCGCCGGAGACGATCACCGGAAATTTCGCCGAAGCCAGCATCGCGGCCGCTTCATCCAGGCTCTTCTCGCCGCCCGCGCCGCGCTCGATGCGAATCGGCTGCGGAATCTCGAACTCGTGGTCGCCGTAGAAATAGTCGCGCGGAATATTCAGCTGCGTCGGCCCCATCTCGAGCATCGCGCGGTCGAAACAGCGGCCGGTGATTTCGGCCATGCGCTTCGGATTGTTGACATGGCCCTGGTATTTGGTGATCTTGGAAAAGATCGGCAGCTGATCCGTCTCCTGAAAACCGCCCAGACCCATGGTCATGGTGCCGCTTTCGGGCGTGACCACCACCACCGGACTATGCGCCCAGTAAGCGGCGGCGGTCGAGGTCACGAAGTTGGTGATGCCGGGGCCGTTCTGGCCGATGCACACGCCATGCTTGCCGCTGACGCGCGCATAGCCGTCGGCCATGTGGCCGGCGCCCTGTTCATGCACAGTCGGGATATAACGGATGCCGGAAGCGGGGAAGATGTCGAGTGCATCCATGATTGCCGAACCCACGATGCCGAAAACATTCGTCACCCCGTTGGCAACCAACGTCTCCACGAACGCTTCGCTCGGTGTCATCCTGGTTTTACCGGCGATCGGGGCGCGCTGGATGTCGGAATTTTTGCCCATTGTTGTCTCCTTGGTCGACTTGAATTGAAACGGAATGTGTTTATGCAGGTTTTGATATTAAGTTTGTTTGTCCTACAACGTCAACAATAATTTCGATTAATGGATTTAAAAGTTCCGTTTTTTAATATTTCAAACTAGGCCGGCATTATGGTTTAATAGGCTTATTTAAGAAAAATATGGTTTTGCAATGAATATGGCTACTGAGAAAGATATTGATTCGTCGTCGGCGGCATTGCGTTCGCTCGCGATGCTGGACGTCATCGTCAAGGCCGATCAACCGATCTCGATGATTGAAATCGCCAGACAGATGGCGCTGCCGAAACCGACGGTATTCCGTCTCCTCAAAACGCTGGAAAACGCGGGATGGGTGCTGCGGGAATTGAGCGGCAAGGACTATATTGCGGGAAACAGACTGGCGCGCTTCGGCGTTGACGTCATGATGAACAATTCGGTGCGCACCATGCGGCATGCGATTCTGGCTCAGATCGCGAAGGAAATCGGCGAGACTTGCAATATGACCATGCTCGTCGGCAACGAGATCATGTACGTCGACCGAGTCGAAACCCAATGGCAATTAAAAATCGATCTGCATCCGGGCACCCGAGTGCCGTTGCATTGCAGCGCCAGCGGCAAGCTCCTGATCAGCCAGATACCGCGCTCGAAGCGCCGCACATTGCTGAAGAACCTGGTGCTCGACCGCTATACGGACAACACCATCACCGACATTGATTTACTTGAAGCCGAACTCGATCGCATCCGCGCCAGCAGGATGGGAATCGACAATGAAGAATATTTGAAGGGGCTGGTGTGCATCGCGGTGCCTGTTCTCGACGCCGGCGAAAAAATCGTTGCCGCTCTGGCGCTTCAGGCGCCGACGGCACGCCTGACGGTGATACGGGCGATGGAACATGCGCCGAAGCTCAGGCGCGCGGCGGAAGCGATGGCCGCGACTTTCGCAGCGCCCTGACTTCAAAAACCTCCAAGAGACACTGCTTCGGCCATCATGGTTCGCAGATGAGGCCCGAACCATTCATGCGCTGATTGGAAAGCG
>JAQGLW010000044.1 GCA_028292665.1 Herminiimonas sp. | reverse complement strand
AGTAGGCTTGCGATACCCGCACAATCAAATCCTGCTGTGCCTGCGCAAATTGCGCTTCGCTTGCAGCGGCCGACAGTTTTCCCTGCTGATATAGTTCCCAGTTCGCCCAGCGGAAAAGCGGCTGCGACAGCGATACCGTATAGCCGCTGGAAGTACCGTCGCGTCCCGCTTCCGCTCCTGCGGCAAACAGATCTCCATTGCTCCGGTTATAACTGCCGCCGACGGCGACGCTCGGCAACAATCCGGCCCGTCCCTGCGGCAGTTTTTCTTCGCCGGCGGCTCGTGTGGCACGCGCATTCGCATACACCGGATCGTTGGCGAGCGCTTCCTTATAGACTTGCAGCAGGTCGATCGCTTGTGCATCGAACGACAGGAAGGCGCCGGCAATCAGCGTTGCAATAAGAGTGTTGCGCATACATTCTCCGGTGGAGTCGGTCAAATGGGAAATCAATAAGTCGGCATCGTACCGTCAACCTGCTGAGCCCACGCATGGACTCCGCCGGTCAGGTTGGTCACCTGGGTAAAACCGTGATGTTCGAGGAATGCCGCAACCTGCATGCTGCGCGCGCCGTGATGGCAGATGCAGACGACAGGCGCATCCGGGTCCAGTTCCGCATGCCGCGCGGGCACCGTGTTCATCGGCATCGGCAGTGCGCCGTCGATATGGCAGGTCTGGTATTCCCACGGCTCGCGCACGTCCAGCAATACCGGTTTCGCGCGCGCTGCATCGGCGATCCATTCCGCGAGTTGCGGTGCGCTCATGTGTTGCATGATTGCTTTCTAGAATTTGAAATGCGATGGCGTCACAGCGGCACGCAACGGCTTGATGCTGGTTTCAAACAGCGTCACCGTGTCATAGCCGATGTCGGAGACGCGGGTGATCATCTGGGCGGACATGATGGGCGCTTCGCCGATGACGGCCAGAATGCGTCCGCCGATCTTGATCTGCTGCAGAAATGTCTCGGGCAATAAAGGCATCGAACCGGAAATCACGATCACGTCGTACGGCGGGCTGCCGTGGTCCGAGGCTGGCCAGCCGAATGCGCCGTTGCCCAGGGCGACATCGACATTGGCGACGCCGTAGCCGGACAGGTTTTTTTCGGCCAGCGTCTTCAGCGCCGGCTCGATTTCAACGGTGGTCACGTGACGCGCCTTGTATGCCAGCAGTGCGGCCATGTAACCGGATCCAGCGCCGATTTCAAGTACATGTTCATGTTTCTTGATCGCGGCTTCCTGCAGAATGCGCGCTTCGAATTTCGGCGTCAGCATGTTCTCGCCGCACGGCAAAGGGATTTCGGTGTCGACGAATGCCAGGCTTTTGAAGGCGGCAGGCACGAAAGCTTCGCGCTTGACGACGAGCAGCAGGTCGAGCACATCCTGGTCCAGCACATCCCATGTGCGGATTTGCTGTTCGATCATGTTGAAGCGGGCTTGTTCGATATTCATTGTAGAGGTTTTAATCAGTGGAAATAATGGAAACTGGCATTTTATCAAACGGCGTCTTCATTGCATCGATTCGTCAAACCGCATCGTCATGCCTGGCTTGCGCCACTACGGCGGCAGTGCCGGCATGGACCGCATCCGCATGCCGCCATTTGCGCCTGGCCCATGCGGCCAAATCATCCAGATAGGTATAGATCACCGGCACCACGACCAGCGTCAATAACGACGAGGTGATGATGCCGCCGATCACCGCCTGTCCCATCGGCGCGCGCTGCTCGGAGCCTTCCGCCAGTCCGAACGCCAGCGGCACCATGCCGAATACCATCGCCAGCGTCGTCATCAGGATCGGACGCAGGCGCACATGCGCGGCTTCGAGCAATGCCTCCGTGCGCGCGGCGCCGGCCTTGCGCGCCTGGTTGGCGAAATCGACCAGCAGAATCGCATTCTTGGTCACCAGGCCCATCAGCATGATGAAGCCGATGATCGAAAACATGTTGAGCGTCGAGCGGAAAAACATCAGCGACAGGAACACGCCGATCAGCGTCAGCGGCAAAGCCGACATGATCGCAATCGGCTGCAGGAAGCTGGCGAACTGCGACGCCAGGATCATGTAAATGAAAATCACCGCCAGTGCCAGCGCCGACAGCGCATAGCCGAACGATTCCTGCATGTTCTTGGCCGAGCCGCCGATCTGGTAGCGATAGCCGGGTTGCCAGTTCATGCTGTCGAGCGCCTGTTTGACATCGGCGCCGACCTGGCCGGCCGAGCGGCCGACCACGTTGGCCGACAATTCGACTTCGCGATTCAGGTCGCGCCGGTTGATCTGGTTGGCGCCGGTGGACAGCGTGATGGAGGCAACCTGGCGCAGCGCCACCATTCTGGGCGAGCCGTCCGAATTGGTCTGCGAGCTGGCCAGCATCAGCCGCGACAGGTCCTCGGCGTTGTTTCGGTCCGACGGCGCCAGGCGTACATTCACATCGTAGTTTTCGTCATCCGGGCCGCGCCAGGTGCTCGCTGCTTCGCCGGCAAGCAGCGGGCGCAACGCATTGCCTATTTGCGCGACGCCCACTCCCAGGTCGGCGCCGAGGTCGCGCTTCGGTTCTATCGAGATGGTCGGCTTTTCCGCTTTCAGGCTCGAATCGAGATCGACCACGCCGGGAATTGCGCGTATCTTGCGCTGCGCTTCCTCGGAAAGCCTGGCCAGCTGTTTCAGGTCTGTGCCCAGCAGGCTCAGGCGTATCTGCTTGTTGTCGCCGCCGACGCCGTCGAGCGTGCCGATGTGGGTCACGGTAATGCCGGCGACCTGCGACAGCCGATCGCGCAACGGAATGCTCATTTGCGTCGAACTGCGCTGCCTTTGATCGCGCGGCGTCAGGCGGACGAATACCGTCGCATAGCTCTTGCCCTGCGCATTGCCGGTATTGACGGTAGTGTACAGGTCGCGCACTTCGGGAAATTCGCGCAGCACCGCTTCGACCTGGCGCGCCTTGCTTTCGGTGAATTCGAGCGACGAACCGACCGGCGTGTAAAAGGTGACGCCGGTTTCGGAATAGTCGGCCTGCGGAACGAATTCGCTGCCGATCAGGCCGACGGCAGGAATGGCGAGGCCGGCAAAGAAGGTCGCCACCGCGATGAGCAGCGTCGCGATCCGATGCTTGAGCGACCACTTCAGCAAAACCTGGTAGTTGTTCGACAGCCATTGCACCAGGTCCTGGAATTTTTCCAGCACGCGTCCTATCGTGTTGGCATAAATTCCCCTGCGTCCGGGTTTGACGCCATGCACCGCCGGATCGGGCCAGATCGACGACAGCATCGGATCGAGCGTGAACGAGACGAACATTGAAATCAGCACCGCAGCCGTCACCGTGACGCCGAACTGATGGAAGAAGCGTCCGATGATGCCGCCCATGAAGCCCACCGGCAGGAACACCGCGACGATCGAAAACGTGGTCGCCAGCACCGCCAGGCCGATTTCCGCCGTGCCTTCCAGCGCGGCCTTCTTGTGGCTCTTGAATCTGCCGTCGACCTTCATGCCGGCATGGCGCACGATGTTTTCGCGCACCACGATCGCATCGTCGATCAGCAAGCCGACGCACAGCGACAGCGCCATCAGCGTGATCATGTTGATCGTGAAGCCGAACATGTTCATGAACAGAAAGGTGCCGATCAGCGCCACCGGCAGCGTCAGGCCTGTGATGACCGTCGAGCGCCACGAGTTAAGGAACAGGAACACGATCAGCACCGTCAGCAGCGCGCCTTCGATCAGCGTGCGGCGCACATTCTGCACGCCGACCCGGATCTGGCGCGAGCCGTCCTTGATGACTTCGATCCTGACGCCGGGATAGAGCGCCTTCATCGTGGGTTCCAGATCCTTCAATGCATTCTGCAGGCCGTCCGCCACTTCGATCGTATTCTCGCCTTGCGCTTTCAATATATCGAGCGCCAGGGTGCGGCGTCCGTTGTAGAGCGCCAGGGTTTCCTGTTCCTGCTGGCTGTCGACCACGGTTGCGATCTGCGACAGCAGGACCGGCTGGCCGCCGCGTTTGGCGACGATGATGCGGCCGAACTCCTGCGGATTCCTGATCCGGCCTTGAATCTGCACCACTTTTTCATCGGTCGACGAGCGGATTGCGCCGGTCGGCAATTCCTGGTTTTCGTTGCGCACCGCATTGATGACCTGATCGACGCCGATGCCGAGCGCTTCCATTTCGTTCGGCTTGACGTAAATCTGGATTTCACGCATGACGCCGCCGACCAGCGTTACCGAACCGACGCCGCGCACATTCTCCAGCCGCTTCTTCACGAGCTGATCGGCGATCGTGGTCAGTTCGCGCAGGCTGCGCTGCTGCGCGCCGGATTCGTTGCTGACCGAAATCGAGAAGATCGGACGATCCGCCGGATCGTATCGCGTGACGCGCGGTTCCTTGACTTCCTTGCGGAAAGCCGACTTGATCAGCGCCACTTTTTCGCGTACGTCCTGCGCCGCCTGGGCCGGATCGACGGTCAGCACAAATTCGATGATGACGACCGACGAGCCTTCATAGGAACGCGAAGTGAGACTGTTGATGCCGTTGATCGTGTTGACCGCTTCCTCCACCTTGCGGGTGATGTCGGATTCGACCGTCTCCGGCGATGCGCCCGGATAATCGGTCTGCACCACGACCACGGGAAACGTCACGTCGGGAAATTGATCGACGCGCAGGCGCTGATAGGAAAACAGTCCCAATACGACGAAGGCGACCATCATCATGGTCGCGAGGACGGGGTTGCCGATACTGATGCGGGTGAACCACATGACATCAATCCTTGGTTGTCAACGCCGGGCGCCGGGTCATTTGGCGGCGGTACTGGCAGCCGGCGCCGGGCCCGGATTTGCCGTCCTGGCAAAACGGACCGCGCTGCCGGTGCGCAGGCTGCCAAGATTGTTCTTGACGATTTGCGCGCCGCTGTCGAGTCCCTTGACGACTTCCACCGCGCCGCCTTCGCCGTCATTTCCCTGCAAGCCGAGTGCGACCGACTTCCGGACCAGCAGCCCGTTTTCAATCGCATAGACGTATGGGTTGCCTGCGTCGTTCTGCACCGCCGACTGCGGCACCGTCAGCACGCCGGTTTTTTTGGCAAGCGTCAATTGCGCTTCGCCGAACATGCCGACCCGCAGCATGCCTTGCGGATTGTCGATCTGGATGTAGGCCATGATCGAACGCGAACCGGCTTGCGTCGACGGATTGATGCGGGCGACCTTGCCGGACAACGGTTCGTTCATGCCTTCGACCCGGACCAGCACTTCCTGGCCGAGCGCGATATGCATGATCTCGGAAGTGGGGACGGCGGCTTCCATTTGCATCTGATGCAGATCGACGACGTCCAGCAAGCGGTTATCCGGCGATACTTTTTCGCCCGGCTCAATCGTCCGGCTGCTGACCAGGCCGGAAATCGGCGCGCGGATCACGGTATCGGTCAGCGCTTTCTGCGCGACATCGAGCGCGCCTTTGGCGGAATCGACATTGGCGCGCGCGATGCTGTACTGGCTCTCGGCATTGTCGAATGCGTTTTTGGAAATGAAACCTTTTTCCAGCAAGGCCTTGTTGTTGTCGCGGGTCTTGGTCGCAATGTCAAGCTGGCTGCGCGATGCGAGCAGCGCGCCTCTGGTCTGATCGAGGCGGGCCTGGTATTCGCTGGCATCCATCTTGATCAGCACCTGTCCCGGCTGGACCGATTCGCCTTCGCGCACCAGGACTTCGCGCACTTCGCCTGCGACTTTCGCCTTGACGGAAGCTTGATTGACGGCACGCAGCGAGCCCGATAACGCAAGGGTTTGCCGCAAATCGCGCGGTTGCACCTGCGTGATATCGGTCGGCAAAAATTCCAGTGCGGCCGGCGCGGCGGCCGCCGCAACGGCTGCCGGCTGCCGGTTGCGCTTTTTCAATACCGAGGCGCCGACTCCCGCCGCCAGCAGCAGCACAATCAGAGCGATCCAGAATTTGCGGCGTTTTAACATTAGGAATCCATTGACGTCAATGGCGCCGACGGGGCGGTCAGCAGGCCATGCAGCAGTAAATCGATAAAGCAGTTCAAATACTCTTCAGGAGAAATCGGTTCGGTCTGGCAGCCGCTGAAGGAATGTTTCCACATCATCAGCATGATGATCGGCGCGCAAATCACTTTGTTGGCCTGCACTGCGTTGATCTTTCGGAACTCGCCGCGCGCGATGCCGCGGTCGAGCATGCGGATGATAATGATATTGCTGCGCGAAATCACTTCATCGTGATAAAACTTGGCCACCTCGGGAAAATTGCCGGATTCGGCCATCATCAGCTTGGTAATCCCGGAAAGCTTGGTATTGCCGATGCGCTCCCACCAGCCCAGTATGAATTCGCGGAACAGTTCGGCGCTATGCCCGGCATAGCCATCGATGATTTCTTCCGCTTCGCTCAGCAGCGGAAGGACATTTTCGCGTACGACCGCCTTGAACAGCTCTTCCTTGTTGGTGAAATACAAATACAAGGTTCCCTTCGATACCCCCGCCTGCGCCGCCACATCGTCCAGGCGGGTTGCCGCGTAGCCGCGTTCGACAAACAGATCGAGCGCAGCTGCCAGTAATTCCTGGGGACGAGCTTCCTTGCGCCGTTCCCAGCGGGGTTTGCTCTTGAAAGGACAGGCCATGATAATAGGCGATCTCTAGTAACTTACCGGCGAGTCAGCAATATAGGCGTCAATCCCTGAATCGTCAAGACCGGCTCGCGACCGGCCACAATTTACCATCCGGACGATGCCAGTCCTTATAAACGGTAATCGCAATCGCGGCGATTGTCAGTAAAATGCAAAAGCATTATTTATTTTCAAGCGATCGCTGATCGGCGGATTGGTCGGTATCGTGCCGGCGCGCAAGGCATCGCAATTGTTGCCGGTCGAGTGCTGCGGTATGAGGAATTATCGGCAAATGAATCGCAGCTTCAAATGCTGATACATCCAGAATCATGATTAGACAAAAAACAATGAAATCGAAAATATTCGCGTTGATCGCGATTGCCGCCGCTTTTTTGCTGACATCATGCGCCAGCCTGATCGGGCCGCGCGATATGGAGTTGCCGCTTGCGCAATTGCAAGAGTCGCTTGCGCGTAAATTCCCGTTCAATAACCGCTTTCTCGAATTATTCGATATTTATGTCAGCAATCCCAAGCTCGTGCTGCAGCCCGATGTCAATCGTGTAATGACCATAGTCGATGTGTCGATTGCACCGTCTTTCATGCAAAAGTCGTGGAAGGGCAGCCTGGCACTGTCGGGCATGCTGCAGCTCGATCCTGCGCGGCATGCGGTTGTGCTGGCGGAACCGCGCATGGAGAATTTTGCACTGGATGGCGTAGAGGGCGCCTATGCCAATCAGATCGCAAAGATCGGCGGATTGCTGGCCGAACGGATATTCGACAATGTGCCGCTGTATACATTCGACGCAGCCGATTTCAGATATGCCGGCGTGCGTTTTCTGCCGTCGAAAATCACGACAAGATCGACCGGTCTCGTGGTAACCTTTGAGCCGGTAAAATAATGCCGATCCGATTCGGCTACCGCATCTGATCCGGCAGAGTGCAATGCCGATCAATCAAGATCCGTTCGTCCTGCGTGGACCGCGGCCCGACAGCCGGTCCCGGGCCGCTCAGGACGAACGGAACAACCATTCGGCGCGAACGGATTTCCCTTGAATTAATTTTCATTGCCCGCAGACGCCGGTTTTTATCAAACGCTTAACCCATCATCATAATCAAGCATGGATCTTATTCTCGCTTTAAAAGCGCTCATCATGGGCATCGTGGAAGGACTGACGGAATTCCTTCCGATTTCGTCGACCGGCCATTTGATTCTTGCAGGCAGCCTGCTCAACTTCACAGGGGAAAAAGTAAAGGTATTTGAAATCGTCATCCAGGCCGGCGCCATGTTGGCCGTGTGCTGGGAATACCGCGCAAAAATCGGTACGGTGTTATCCGGTCTGCTGGTCGATTCGAAGGCGCAAAAATTTGCGCTCAACCTGGTGATCGCTTTCATGCCGGCGGCAGTGCTGGGCTTGCTGTTCAACACAAAAATCAAGGCGGTCCTGTTTGCCCCGGTGCCGGTCGCGCTTGCATTCATCCTCGGCGGTATCGTGATCCTGTGGGTGGAGCGCCGCCACAAGGCCAATCCGGTCGCAGCGCGAATCGAATCGGTCGACGACATGACGGCGCTCGATGCGCTCAAGATCGGAGTGGCGCAGGCATTCGCGCTGGTGCCGGGCACCAGCCGGTCGGGCGCCACCATCATCGGCGGCATGCTGTTCGGCCTGTCGCGCAAGGCCGCCACCGAGTTTTCCTTTTTTCTCGCCATCCCGACGCTGATGGCAGCGACGGTCTATTCTCTCTACAAGGCGCGGGCATTGTTGTCGGCAGCCGATGCGCCGCTGTTCGGCATCGGCACGGTCGCCGCATTCGTCTCGGCTTTCCTTTGCGTGCGCTGGCTGTTGCGCTACATCAGCTCGCATGACTTCAGCATATTCGCATGGTATCGCATCGTGTTCGGCATCGTCGTGCTCGTCAGCGCATACAGCGGCTGGGTCGTTTGGGCCGATTAAGAAATTGCAGACCAATACCACCGGCGCCCGCGCGCTGCATCTGCTGCAAACCGTTTTCGGTTATCCGTCGTTTCGCGGCCAGCAGGCCGAGATCGTGGATCTGCTTGCGCGGGGCGGCGACGCGCTGGTGCTGATGCCGACCGGCGGCGGCAAGTCCTTGTGTTACCAGATACCGTCGTTGCTGCGTGACGGCGTCGGCGTCGTGATCTCGCCGTTGATCGCATTGATGCAGGACCAGGTCGATGCGCTGGCCGAAGTCGGCGTGCGCGCGGCATTCCTGAATTCGACGCAGACCTATGAAGAATCGGCCCGCATCGAACGCAGCGTGCGCAACGGCGATCTCGACCTGGTCTACGTCGCGCCGGAACGTTTGATGACGCCGCGCTGTCTCGATTTGCTGGAGGCATCGAAGATCGCGCTGTTCGCAATCGACGAAGCGCATTGCGTATCGCAATGGGGCCACGACTTCCGTCCGGAATACATCAAATTGTCGGTGCTGCACGAGCGCTTTCCGGCGGTGCCGCGCATCGCGCTCACGGCAACCGCAGACCATCAGACCCGCGCCGAAATCGCAAAGCGTTTGCAGCTGGAAAATGCGCAGCAATTCGTCTCGTCGTTCGATCGGCCCAACATCCGCTACCAGATTGTCGAAAAGGCCAACGGCCGCAAGCAGGTGCTCGATTTCATCGAAAGCGAGCATCCCGGCGATGCGGGCATCGTCTATTGCCTGTCGCGCAAAAAAGTCGAGGAAACCGCGGAATTCCTGAACGCGAACGGCGTCGCCGCGCTGCCGTATCACGCCGGCATGGAGATCGCCGCCCGCACTGCGAACCAGGCGCGTTTTCTGCGCGAGGAAAGCATCGTGATGGTGGCGACCATCGCGTTCGGCATGGGGATCGACAAGCCGGATGTGCGTTTCGTCGCGCATCTGGATTTGCCCAAGAGCATCGAAGGTTATTATCAGGAAACCGGACGTGCCGGGCGCGACGGCGCACCGGCCGATGCATGGATGGCATACGGTTTGCAGGACGTGGTGCAGCAGCGCCGCATGATCGACGAGTCGGATGCGGGCGAAACCTTCAAGCGCGTGCAAGGCGTCAAGCTCGATGCGATGCTCGGCCTGTGCGAAACGCTGACTTGCCGTCGTGTGCGGCTGCTCGAATACTTCGGCCAGGCCGCAACGCCGTGCGGCAATTGCGATACCTGCCTCAATCCTCCGGTGTCGTTCGACGCCACGGTGCCGGTGCAGAAGCTGTTGTCCACGATCTATCGAGTCGAACAGCGTTTCGGCGCAGGGCATGTGCTCGACGTGCTGCGCGGCGTGGATTCGGACAAGGCCAGGCAATGGCGGCACGATAAATTATCGACCTTCGGCATCGGGTCCGACCGCAGCGAAGCGGAGTGGCGCGCGATCCTACGGCAATCGATTGCATTGGGATTGATCTCGGTCGATCACGATGCCTACAGCGCATTGAAACTGACCGATGAAGCACGGCCGGTATTGCGCGGCGGTCAAACAGTTCAGTTGCGGCAATACCAGAAGCCGGTCAAGCAAAAACGCCAGACCGCCAGGCCGAAAGGGTACGTCGAATCCGATTTGTCGGCAACCGAACAGGCGATTTTCGACAAGCTGCGCTGGTGGCGGGTCGAGACGGCGCGCAAGCACAACGTGCCCGCGTACGTGATTTTCCATGATGCGACGATGCGTGAAATCGCCAAGGCGAAGCCGGCTTCATTGAACGATCTGCGCGGCGTGACCGGGGTCGGGGAGAAGAAGCTGGAGACGTACGGCGAAGAGATTGTCGCGCTGATTGCGGAGATGGGTTAAAACTCATTCCCGTCATTCGGCGAAGCAGTGCAATCGGGGGCGGAGTTTTTTTCGCCCCGCATTGAACCGGCTATATGAAGTACAACAAAGAGAATGAAAATAATTCATCGGCGCCCCTGACATTCTGCGTACCGATGCCTAGAATGATAAAAGCGGTCTGCCAAGCCAGTTACGGAAATCGGCACATTCCGGCGCACACTTTTATACCGCACTGCCATTTGCAAGGCACCGGCACCGACCGGGCAACTCTCTTCGATTGGTGACGCTCAGAGGAATCGGATGCATGGCCTTTCCGGTTGAACATTTCCTCGATCGTTGCTTTGGTTCATATTGAATTCTGCCAAGGAGCGAACATGTCATTACGTATCAATGATGAGGCCCCCGACTTCAATGCCATGACGACCCAGGGGCCGATCAACTTTCATCAGTGGATTGGCGACAGCTGGGCGATCCTGTTTTCCCATCCCAAGGACTTCACGCCGGTGTGCACCACAGAATTGGGTTACATGGCAAAAATCGAGCCGGAGTTCACCAAGCGCAACACCAAGCTGATCGGATTGAGCGTAGACCCGGTCGAGAACCACAAATCCTGGGCCAAGGACATCGAGGAAACACAGGGCTATCTGCCCAAGTACCCGATGATCGGCGACGAAGATCTCGCAGTGTCCAGGCTCTACAACATGTTGCCGGCAGATGAAGCCGGCACGTCGGAAGGGCGCACCGCCGCCGCCAACGCGACGGTTCGATCGGTGTTTATCGTCGGCCCGGACAAGAAAATCAAGCTGATGCTGACCTACCCGATGACCACCGGCCGCAACTTCGACGAGATTCTGCGGGTCCTTGATTCGATGCAACTCACGCAGCAGCACAAGGTGGCGACACCGGTGAACTGGAAGCAGGGCGACGACGTAATCATCGTGACATCGGTGAACGACGAAGATGCGAAGAAACTGTTCCCCGAGGGCTGGACCGCCGCCAAGCCATACTTGCGGATGGTCAAGCAGCCTAAAAAGGCTCAGTCGTCTAGATCCGGTTAATACGGGCTTGTGCTGGACGCCTGCTGCGCATCGACGGCAGGCGGCTGACCGTGGAGTCCCGGCGGCGTCCGGCGCAGCGCCGACTGCAGTATCGCCATATCGGGTGCCGTCGCCGCCGATTTACGATGCGCGTTGTGCGGTCATGGAAGGTGCCTCATGATTTTTGAACAGATTGCCACCGGCGGTTGCCAGTCGTACTTGGTCGGCTGTGCCGAAACGTGTGCGGCCGCAGTGATCGATCCGGAACTGAGCCAGCTCGACCGCTACCTGGCGGTCGCGGCGCGCGACGGATTGCGCATTCGTTTTGTGATCGACACCCATACCCATGCGGACCATTTCTCCGGCGCGGGGGAACTTGCGCGACGGCTCGATGTGCCGGCGGTGATGCATCGCGCGAGTCCGGCGCCGATTGTGGACATGCGAGTGGACGACGGCGAGCTGGTGGCGGTGGGAAAGTTGCGGCTGAAGGTCCTTCACACGCCGGGTCATACCAGCGACTCGATGTGCCTGGTGGCTGGAGATCGCGTGTTCAGCGGCGATACTTTGCTGATCGGCGCCACCGGCCGCACCGATTTGCCGAGCGGCGACCCGGAGGCTCTCTACGACAGCCTGTTCCATCGCGTCCTGCGGCTTGACCATGCGCTGAAGGTCTATCCGGCGCACGAATACAACGGGCGAAGCCATTCGACAATCGGCCGGGAAGCAGCGGAGAATCCTCGTCTTCAGACACAGGACCGCGCCGCCTTCGTCGACATGATGCGCAGCCTCAACCTCACCATGCCGACCCACATCACGGAAGCGCTGCGCACGAACATGAGCGGCGGCAAGACCGTGGCCCAGATGCTCGCCGAGGCGGCCGCGACAGTGCCGTTCATGTCGCTTGAAGAGCTGAAGTCGCGCCTGGAAGCAGGAGACGATGAGCTGATCGTTCTGGATGTGCGTGAACGCGAAGCCTATCGGGACGGGCACATTGCGGGAGCGCAGCTGTTGCCGCGCGGCCAACTCGAATTGCGCGTCAACCAGGAATTGCCGGATCCGACACGGCGCATCCTGACTTGTTGCGAATTCGGACGTATCTCAACGCTTGCCGCGTCAACCCTGCGCGTGATGGGTTTCCAACGCGTGGTAGCCCTGGATGGAGGAATGAAGGCATGGCGCGAAGCGGGCTATCCGGTCAGGTCCGGGAGCGATCCATGAAGATGGGAAAACCGCTCTAATCCGGGAGGAAGAGTGGTTGACACCTGTATTGAAATATTGTTTTCGATTAAGCGCAGCGGCAGGAAAGCATCACGGCCCATTTCAAGTTCGTTCAGCCGGCATAAATGTTGGACCTCGGCCTTACTCACATAGCCTTGCCCGTTCTCGACCTGGACGCGAGCGCGGATTTCTATGCGCGATTTGCGGCGATGAAAATCGTCCACCGACGTCACGATGTTATTTGGCTCAGCGACCTCACACGGCCTTTTGCAATTGTTCTGATTGAAACTTCGTCGGTGCAGCATCCGCTGCTTCCGTTCGCACATCTGGGTGTCGGTGTGGCGTCTCGCGGCGAAGTGGATCGTTTATGCGAACTTGCCGCTGAAGAGGGATGCCTTCTTCGAAGTCCTGAAGATGCCGGTCCTCCGGTCGGGTACTGGGCGCTTATCCGCGACCCGAACGGCCATACGCTGGAAGTGGCTCACGGTCAGGAAATCGGCTTCACCATTGATGGCGCAACCTGACACCAATCGCCATGCGGACGTATTTTCATGTGTCCGTATGGCGATTGGCTTGCTGCATTCGACCTACACTGTCGGTTTTATATTCTGGTTTTGCCGGAACAGATTTCGCGGATCATATTTGTTTTTCATCTGCACCAGGCGATCATAGTTCTTCCCGTATGCTTCAGCGATCCGCTCGCCTTCATCCTGAGTCAGGAAGTTGATGTAGACGCTGCCTGCCGCATAGGGCGCAGCGGCAGCGAAGAATTCGCGCGCCCATGAGATGCACTTGTCGTCTTCCGCCGGGTCGATCCAACGCGTATGCACGTTCATCGCATACAACACATTGCGGTGCGGATATGCCGTCGCATCGGGCGCCATCCGGTTGGCTTGCCCACCGATCAATCCCATGAATATCTCGCATTGGGGCGAGGGCAGCTTGCCGACGTATTGAATAACGGTATCGATGGCGCCATCGTTGAGCTCCGTGAAGTTATGCGATTTCCAGTAATTGCGCGCACCTGGCGTAAGCAAGGGGTCGAACGCTTTTTGCCATGCGGTATACAGGCTGACGCCGATATGTTCACCGCAGGGTTGTCCAAAAGCGCGTACTGGTTCGATCGCACGCAGCGCATCGTCGGGTTTCATGGTGGAGAAAACCGCAAGCACCACGACTTCCTTGCCATGTACCTCCAGCGGCAGGAACGGCAGCGGCGGCGCCTGGCGCAATACGGCCCACACACTCAAGTCGTCCGGCATGGTGTTTGCAAAATCGCGGTATCTGGTAAGAACCTGTTTTGCCTGATCGAATGGAAAAACGATGAGTCCGCTGAATACTTCCGGCCCGACCGGATGAAGCTGGAATTCGAACATCGTCACCACCCCGAAGTTGCCGCCGCCGCCCCGTATCGCCCAGAACAGGTCGGGATGTTCGGTTGCGCTGAGCTGCAGCCGCTCGGCATTATTGCTGATGAGTTCCGCCGACACCAGGTTGTCCACCGTCAATCCATACTTGCGGCTGAGCCAGCCGAATCCGCCGCCCAGCGTCAATCCGGCAACTCCTGTCGTCGAGTTGATCCCCAATGGCGTGGCAAGCGCGAATGCCTGGGCCTCGTGGTCGAAGTCGCTCAGCGTGGCGCCCGCTTCGACATAGGCGCGGCGCGCATCCGGGTCGATCCGGACCGACTTCATGATGGACAGATCGATCACCATCCCCCCGTCGCACAAGGCATTGCCGGCAATATTGTGGCCTCCGCCGCGTATCGCCAACAGTATGTCGTGATCGCGGGCGAACGCAACCGAACGCATCACGTCTGCCACGCCGGCGCAGCGTACAATCATCGCCGGCCGGCGGTCAATCATCGCATTCCAGATTTTTCTGGCTTCGTCATAACCGGGGTCGTTTGGTTGAATCAATTGTCCTCTCAGCGTTGATTTGAAATTGTCAATCACGTCGCTCTTCATGCTGGTCATCATGCATCTCCTGTAAATACATCCGATAAAGAAAGGCGCAATGACAACATCCTGCAAGCACGCGCCGCCCAACCACGGCACTGCCCTGGAATACGTCGTGCAACAAGATTCGGATAACGCAGAAGTTACGGAAGATGTACGGCATGGGAAGCGCCTATACCATAGTAGGTATACGCCTCCTGCAATCGCTTTGACAAGAATCAATGCAACCGTAATTGATTGTGGTTTGGCGCGCTTGAACTAACGAATTGACTAAAGGTTCAGCACCGCATTATTTTCGTTTGAAAATTTATATTGATGCTGGTGCCATTGAGTTGCTCATTGAACCGCTTCGCCGGCCTCATCGAGAAATTATTCTTGCTCCATTGAACAGGACCATGCAGTGAATACGCCGGTCGTCGAATCACCGTTTCGCAAACACCAGGTCCCACACGCCATGTCCCAGCCGCAACCCGCGGTTTTCAAACTTGGTCACCGGCCGGTAATCGGGGCGCGGTGCATAACCGTCCGCCGTGTTTCGCAGCGCCGGTTCCGCATTCAGCACTTCCAGCATCTGTTCGGCGTATTCCTGCCAATCGGTCGCGCAATGCAGATAACCGCCCGGCGCGATGCGCGACACGAGCAAGCTCACGAACGGCGGCTGAATCAGCCGCCGCTTGTTATGCCGCGCCTTGTGCCACGGATCGGGAAAGAAGATATGTGCGCCCGCCAGCGATGCCGGTGCAATCATGTTGGTAATCACCTCGAAGGCATCGTGCTGGATCAGCCGCAAATTGGTCAGTCCCTGTTCGCCGATCAATTTCAACAGGCTGCCGACGCCCGGCGTATGAACTTCGACGCCGATGAAATTCTTCTCCGGCATGCCGGCGGCAATCTTTGCAGTCGTCTCGCCCATGCCGAAGCCGATTTCAAGAATCGCCGGCGCGTTGCGTCCGAACACCCGGTCGAAGTCGAGCGGCGCTTTATTGTAAGGAACGCAGAATTGCGGTCCGAGAACCTCAATCGCCCGCGCCTGCCCCGTCGACAGGCGTCCCGCGCGCGTGACGAAGCTGCGAATGCGGTGTTCGGCAGGGTCGTAAAACAGGGGCTTGCCTGAGCCCTCGGCGGATTTATTGTCGGACATGCTGAATGATAGTGTTGTGCGGTAGGGAATGGCAATAAAAAAGGCACCGGATTGCGGGTGCCTTGGCGACCTGGAGCGGGTGAAGGGGATCGAACCCTCGTCTAGAGCTTGGGAAGCTTTCGTTCTACCATTGAACTACACCCGCGTGACAACATTTTACGCAGATTCAACCCGGTGCGGCAATTGCATCATCGCTTCTAACCCCTGCCAGGCCTGGGTGCGTATTTGGGTTCGTATCGCGCCGCGAAGCTCTTGGCCAGGGCCAGGAAATTGTCCAGGATCGACGTAGTCTGTTCCCGACATATCAGCGTGACAGGCGCAACCAGCGCCGGCTGCGCGTCGAGGATGCGGCAATAGCGAACGCTGTCCTGGTGAATCCCATTGGTGGATGAAGGCCGGGCCGCCGCGGTAGTGCAGGGCAGCGTTGATGCAAGCACCCGCGCCGTCCCGCACCGCTATCGCCGGTAAGTGCGCGCTTCGAAGGGCGCAGGCTGGTAGCCGGGATCGAAATGGCAG
>JAQGLW010000043.1 GCA_028292665.1 Herminiimonas sp. | reverse complement strand
AAGATGATTGGTGGTTCATCCCATACATTATTTCGTTTCTTGCTTTCTGTGTTTCTGGAGCAGTAGGTATATATACCTTTAAAAAGGACGGTAGAGCTCGCCGGTATTCAATTGAAGACGATTACTGGCTTAGAAAAGTAATAGGGCCGATTGCCATTGAGCCGCTTCTAAAAATTGTCTTAGAAATGATAGGCTCGGCTCCAGCAGATAATACGTCTGGAAGCGCTGATCAGGAAAAGCTAAAGGCTTTTCACGATGAATATTTAAAGAAATTTGCAGATTTGGCTGCCAATGTATCGGCGCTTTCTTTGATAAATGCAGAGCTTGCTGGGAGTACAAGTGTGCATTTGGATGGTATTCAGGATCTTATGATCGATTATTGCTCATCCAATCGACTGGCAGATCCACCTTCTCCAAAGTCGCCAGTACTTAGAAAAGAATTTCAGGTTGAGGCAAGAACGCAGTTAATCAGGATGCTGGAGGGTATAAAAACATACCAAATGCATATCACATAAGATGTAAATTTTAAGCAGCCAAGTGAACGATAGTTTGGATTAAAACCGGGGGGATAAGCTCGAATCGCCTTGGGGACGCCACATAACTCCGGTTTCATGAACCGGAAGTCGATAGCGTATAGCGAAGATCGTGTGTTTTCGGATCGAGCTCTACGCGTTCGAGAGCAGACGTCAAAAGACTGCGTAGTTGCTCACGAGCATAGACCATGCTCCTGGGAATATCCTGGTATATCAAGCATTCCATCCTCCCCATCGCGAATATCCAGTCCGTTGGCGGAAAGTCAAATTTCACGTCCTTGGCATCAACTGCAAGTAATTTGCACTCAAGTAACGCTCGTTCAATTCAAGCGCTTTTCGCATCCCGAATTCACGCGCTTTCCATTTGATCCGGCTCTGTATGTCTTGTCGTGTCCGTCACCGTGTCGCTGAACGCCCTCAGGGACGAGCGAACGTGCGGAGCCGAACAGACCGCGACCGCCTATGAGCGCAAGCTTTCAGCCATTGCCTATTTATACCGCGGTGCCCTGACAACAACCTGAACGAAAACATTGAAGAGCCCATGAAAACCAAACAGGATCAGCCGCGGCATTTTTTGTCTGATGCGGTCAAGGATAATATCGATTCCGTGGCGGCATTTTATGCGCGTGAAGAAGCAAAAATTACAGGGACGCAAAGCGCCATTGAAAAAATAAGCTGCCACTTCGGAAGCGCTGTCTATTTCGGGGGCTTTATCTTGTTTGTCATTTTCTGGATCGTCGCAAATCTCTCCGCCGCGCGTTTTGGCTGGTCTCAATTTGATCCGCCGCCATTCATCTGGCTGCAAGGAATTGTCGGTCTCAACGGCGTGCTCATCGCGATCGCCGTGCTGATCCGGCAAAACCGAATGGCGCAGGTAGAAGAATTGCGCGCCCACCTTAACCTGCAAGTAAACTTATTGTCCGAGCAGAAGACAACCAAAGTGATCCAATTGCTTGAAGAGTTGCGGCAGGATTCGCCAGGCGTCAGGAATCGACATGATCCGGAGGTCGACACGATGCAGATGCAGACCAATCCTCATGCGATGTTGAATGCGATCGAAGCACAGAAAGTCGACAAGCAAGAGAGTTGACACCGGGACTTCGCGACTGTTGGATGTCTGGCGCCACGCTCGTAAAAGCCATCCAAAGAGGGGCTGCTTTGGGCGGCACCGGCCCTTTGCGAATGGCTGAAACCGGCCGATTGCGTTGAAAAAGTCGGAGTGCAACATTTAACCGAGCTTTAACGAGTCAAATGAATCTATCGGGTAAGAATTTTGGCTGGAACGATACGAGATTAATTCGTATATCGAAGCAACGGCGCACGATTCATTACGATTAAATCATGTACGCAATAAAGCTCGAACCACGGTGACAAGGAAAAGGTTTCCTGCAGACTTTTTCAACAAAATAAGACCGGTAGCGGACATTCAACGCGATCGCACCAAAGGCACAACCGGCCAAAAGCCGTCTTACGTCAACATTTGACTACTGTGATATATTCCTTGTAGGAAATATGTGGCTTCCGTACCCATTGCCAGTCATCACTCATATATGTTGCAAGCCACCTACAATAATCTCCTGGTCTTCACGTCTATACTGATCGCAACTCTGGCGTCATATACAACGCTGAATCTGGCGGGTCGTATCTCAACGCTGGAAAAAAAGCTTCACCGGACATTTTGGTTGATTGGCGGAGCGTGCGCGATGGGGTTGGGCATCTGGTCCATGCATTTTGTGGGCATGCTCGCTTTTTCGCTCCCCATTCCATTGGGCTACGATATTGCCATTACCTTTTATTCGCTCGTTATCGCGGTTGGAGTTTCGTACTTCGCGCTCGATCTTGTCACACGCAACATTTTATCTTTCGTCAAGCTTGCAATAAGCGGCACGCTTATGGGTTTAGGCATAGCTGCCATGCACTACAGCGGCATGCTCGCTATGCGCATGTCCCCAGCGATCGAGTACGATATTCCTATCGTGCTGCTTTCAGTGGGTGTTGCCATAGCTGCGTCGACTGCGGCACTGTGGATTGCGTTCACACTGCGACTTAACCACCTGCGGTTTCTCTGGTTAAGGCGCGTCGGCGCTGCAATCGTGATGGGGTTCGCAATTGCCGGTATGCACTATACCGGGATGGCTGCCGCCAACTTTCCCATCGGTGCAATCTGCAGAGCAGCTTCAGGCCTCAGTCTTAACTGGCTCGCGATAACGATTATCGTGGTTACGATTAATGTCCTTACCGTCACTCTCGTTCTCTCGATACTGGATTCGCGCCTGGAGCATCGCACCAATGTTTTTACGCAGTCGCTCAAAAGAGCCAACGAGACGTTGCAATATCAAGCCACCCACGATGCACTGACAGGGCTGCCCAATCGGTATCTTTTGTCGGAACGTATACAACATGCCATTGACATTGCCGACCGCAGCAAGATGCGGTTTGCCCTGTATTTCATCGATCTCGATAGATTCAAGGCCATCAACGATTCTTTGGGGCACAATATTGGTGATCAGCTTCTAAAAGGAGTCGCCAACCGGCTAAGCGCCACCCTTCGCAAAGAGGATACCGTGGCACGCTTGGGGGGCGACGAGTTTGTGGTGCTGATTGAAGAAGTCGCCGACGTGGCAACGGCTGCCCACACCGCCGAGAAATTGTTCAACTGTTTTCAATCGGAATTCGATCTGGACGATACCGGAATCAGCATTTTGTCGAGTATAGGAATCAGTCTCTATCCCGAGAACGGCGTGACGAGTGATGCCCTTCTGTCGCATGCGGATGCCGCGATGTATGAGGTCAAAGTGAGTGGCCGCAACAATTATCGATTTTTCGAGGCCGCAATGAATATTGCAAACCTTCGAACGGTCGAGATACAGCAAGGCTTACGGGCTGCAATTAAAAACGATCAATTTTTTCTTCACTATCAACCGAAGTGGAATTGCAGCAACGGCACCATATCAGGCGCAGAGGCCCTGTTGCGGTGGCGGCACCCCAAGTTAGGGCTGGTTTCTCCCGTCGAATTTATTCCAATTGCGGAGCAATCGGGTCAAATCATTGCGATCGACCATTGGGTGGTAGAGCAAGTATGCAGGCAGCTTGGTGAATGGAGCGCCGCAGGCCTCGCCACGATCAGGATCGCGGTAAATCTTTCTCAAGTTAATTTTCGTTCGAATAGCTTGGTAGAAGACATCACTCGCACTACCGATAAATTCGGAGTGGCGCGCAACATGCTGATGTTCGAAATCACTGAATCGGTCGCCATGCAAAACACCGAAGAGACCATGAAAACCATCGAGAAGCTGCAGAAGGCCGGTTTTGATTTGGCGATCGATGACTTCGGGACCGGATTTTCCAGCCTGAGCTATCTGCAGCAATTCGCGGTGCGTCAACTAAAAGTGGACCGCATGTTCGTCAATAGGCTTTCCACCACCGACCCGAAAGCTTCATCGGTAGTTTCCGCGATAGTCAACCTGGCGCATTCACTCAATATGCAGGTGGTCGCGGAAGGAGTGGAAACCGAAGCTCAGCTCGCACTTTTGAAAGGAATGGAGTGCGACGAAATGCAGGGATATTTACTGTCAAAGCCATTGGAAAGCCACGACTTCATCAAATTGGTGAATAGAGCAGACGCTTTAATTGCTTAAACGGATCGGTTATGCATAATTGCTGACGGCGCTATTTGCCTGGTGTTGTCACTATGAACTTCCGCTCCGGGTCGGCTGCTGGGGATCGGGCATGACCCGGCCCGAGCCGCCGATCGAAATTTAGCTGGAATGCGGACGTTCGCACCTGCGCGAGGAAGACATCCCGTTGCAAAAGAATATTTTTCTCCTAAACTGGGGCCAGTGGCTGGCTTGCGGAAAGAAATATGCTGCCTGAGATGAAAAGTCGGATTCGCCCACACACAAATTCAAGCCTGCTTAAAGGAAAATCACTCGTGATGACACTATTCGCCCTCCCGGTTTTTGATGCGACGGTAATCGTAGAAGGGAACGAGTTATTCAAAGGGCAGGGTTCTGCAACGCAATGGGCTCAACGGCTGGCAGTTGAAATCGGCAGCGTAGTGATTGCCAGGAAGATCGGAAACGGCTGGGCGCTATGCGGCTCGGTGGATGGCGTTGATTGTGTTTGGGGCATTTACGGTCAACGACTCAAACGTATCGGTTGAACGGAAATACTATGTTTAATAACAGCGCGATTTCATCCGACTTGCAGTCCGGAAAAGAAACATTGGAAGCAGTTGGCTATTCATTTGAAAGCATTTCGAAAAAAACCGGATGGTCGTGCGCACCGCGATGATGACTTCGGTATTCATGATGTGCGGCGGCTCGCTGTTGATCGCATGCCTGCCGCCTTATTCGGCAATCGGAGTGGCCGCACCGGCTCTGCTGCCGGTGGCGCGCTTGTTTCAGGGCTTGTCGGCCGGGGGCGAATACGGGACCAGTGCAACCTGCATGAGCGAGATCGCGCTTAAGGGGCGGCGCGGCTTTTTTGCACCGTTCCAGTATGTAACGTTGATCGGCGGTCGGTTATTGGCCGTGCTCGTATTGGTAGCCGGCTCCATAGCCTGGTTGCGCCCGTAAGAATGGTGTTCAGCTACTTCAATGTTGTCGCCGTCGTGGCAATCGGCATACTTGCGGCTCTGATGTTTGTCGTGCTTTTCGAACCAGGCTTGACATACAGGATCCGGGCGCCATTGCCTTCGACGGACTCGGTTGAGTTTTTTCGCCTGGTTGGCGAGGTCGTCGACGAACCGGCGCTTGAAGTCGCCGACTACGATGTGTTAACCGACGGGACCGCTTTCTACTCCGCGGAACTTGACGCAATCCGGCATGCGCAAACGACTGTGCATCTGGAAGCCTTCATCTTTCACGCGACGCCCATTGGAGGGCGTTTTCTTGCTGCGCTTACCGAACGCGCGGCCGCGGGAGTCAAGGTTCGCGTCGTGGTTGATGCGGTCGGCAGCATGTTGACGCCTGATCGATTCTTCGATGCCTTGCGTACGGCCGGAGGCGAAGTCGCGTGGTATCAGCCATTTCGCTGGTATACGCTGAAGCGGCTGAACAACCGTACGCACCGCGAGCTTCTTGTCATTGATGGCAAAACCGGATTTATCGGTGGCGCAGGCATTGGTACGGCATGGGCTGAAGGCCAGCATGGGCAGCGGCCGTGGCGCGATACCATGGTACGCCTCGACGGCCCGATCGCGGCTGCGCTGCAAACCGTCTTCATTGAGAACTGGTTGGAAGGGACAGGCGAGATTCTCACCGACCACGTTATTTTTCCGACAGACAACACATATCAACCTCCGACTGTAGTCGGGCACAGGCTGAGCCTGGTTGTGGCCAGCACGCCATCGGCCGGGCGGGCAACGCGCGCGCGCATCTTGTTTCAATTGCTGGTCGCCGCTGCACGCACCAGCATCTGCATCAATTCGCCGTATTTCCTGCCGGACCGGGCCATGCGGCGCGAGTTGCTTCACGCCGCCGGACGCGGCGTGAAGGTAACCGTTATCGTGCCGGGGAAATATAACAACCATCCGATGGCAAGACGGGCAAGCCGGCGCCACTACGGCGAGTTGCTTTCCGGTGGTGTCGCAATCCATGAGTATGAGCCCGGAATGATTCATGCAAAGATCCTGATTGTCGACAAGCTCTGGTCTGTCATTGGTTCAACCAATTTTGACAATCGCTCATTCGGGTTGAATGACGAGGTGAATCTGGCTGTATTGGACCATGAGATGGCCGCCCGGTTGGCTATTGACTTCGAACGGGACCTGCAGCTAAGTCGTCGCATTCATTTTAATGAGTGGGAGCGGCGTCCATTGACCGAACGTTTGCTTGCAATTGCCGGCATGCTTTTGGAGCGTCAGGAATAGCAGATGCGAGAATGCAGACCGACAGGGTTCACGGCGCTGTTGCCGTGCGCTTTCTTGCATATATGCCGGTCAAACCGGTCGTCCATGAGGCGACCGGCACTACTTGCGGGGCGGGGCCGATGCGGTTTTGCCGGGCGGAGGGGCAACCGGCTTTTTTTCCGCCTGCGCAAGCAGATTTGCGCACGGACTGTCTTTGCCGGGGCCGGGATTGATCAGTGCAAACAGCGCAGCGAAGGGTGACGCGGCTGCGCCCAGCACGGTGGCGGCTCCTGCCTTGAGCGCGACCATGCCTTTGTTCACGCCGACGTCCGGCTTCTTGAAAGTGCCGCTGACGTAAAGCGGCGAGCGCAACGAGATGATGCGTATCCCTTTGCTTTCGGGATGAATCGTCAGATTCAGTTTTTCCTGTGCGAGGTCGATGCTGCCGTCCACCCGGATCGTCGCGTCTTCGGTATCGACGACGAAAATACGCGGCTGCATCAAGCCATTGGTGACTTTGAAGTCCGCCGCCATGCAATCGAGCCGCACCTGGCGGTCGCCGAACAGTTTCGATACCACCATGCTGCCGATATTCAGGCCGATTGCTTCGAGGATGAACTTGCTGACGGTTCCTTCGTGAATCAGCGCCTTGACTTCGCCGTTGGAGGAAGCCATCAATGCGGCAAACGAGTTGCCCGCCGCGCTCAATTGCGCATCGCCATGCACTTCGCCCAGGCTGGCGCGCATGGATTCGACCGCAGGAAAGAGTTGCTTGAGCTTCAGGTTTCGCGCGGAAACTTTCATTTGCGCCTTTGCGGGATTGCTCCGCCCGTCGATGGCGAGTTCAGTGGTCAGCCTGCCTCCGGCCATCCCGAAGTCGAGCGGCGCCAGGGACAGGACTCCGTTGTTCATCCTCACATTGGTATGCAAGTGGTCGATCGGCGTATTTTCCGAGCGGATGATTTCCTTTCCGGTGAACTGCACGTTCACATCCATCTTTCCCCATCGATCGGTCTTGAACGGTGAAACCGGCAGCACCTTGTCGGGAGGCTGCTTCACCTCGCCGGCCTTTTGTTTTTTCTTGTCGTCGCCCGCTCCGACCACGGCGCCGAGATCTTTCAGGGCCAAATAATTCGATGTCACGTCGCCGTGCAGAAACGGGCGGGGATCCCTCTGGATATATTCCAGCGTGCCGCCGATGTCGCTGGAGCCGACCTTGCCTTTGAATTTTTCGTACCGCAGCTGCATGTTGCCTCGCCCCAGCGTCCCGACCACCCGGCCTTCGGTGGAGAACTTGGGCGTTTCAGGAAGGAGCACACCGCTAAGCGGAAACAGGTCGGCCATGCTGGCGCCCAGTATTTTAAGTTCGACATCAAGCGCGCTGGGATGGGCCGGATCGGTCAGCGTGCCCTTGGCAGTGATGGTCGTTTCCCCGACCTTGAGCGCCGCTTCGACCGGATAGCGGACATTCTGCGCCTGCAGGGAAAGGAGTGCTCCTGTCTTGCCGCCCCCCGTGAGCCTTTCATCGTTGAAGACGCCTTCGAACTTCCAGGCGACACTGTCGTCCTTCAGTGTGTCGACGCGCGCAGTGATGTCGGCACGTTTTGCGGGATCGACATAACGCACTGTACCTTGTGTCATGGAAATATCCTGCAGCTCGAAACGCCATGCCGATTTGTTTTCCTTTTTGGGAAAGGTCCAGTTGTTTTGTCCCTTCTTGTCCAGTTCCAGCGCCAGCCGCGGTTCCGTCAATATCAATGATTGCACGCGGATGATTTTCTGTAACAGCAAAAATGGATTCACATTGAAATCGATCTGCTGAATGCGTGCCATCGCAGGGCCGGTGGATGCCCATCCCGGATTGCCGAGCATTACATCCTTCGCACGCAGATGGGGCCAGGGAACCCAACGGCGCCAGCCTGTCTGCTCAAGCGCCGGCCTTTGCCAGCTCAGCGAGAGATCGCCATTGATGGCGAACATTCGTTCCGTGGCTTCACTGACCCGGGTATCGAACCAGGGCTTGGCCCGGTTCCAGTCGAGATTGCTCAATATCAGCAGGGCAAGCGCAACTAACGCCGTAACGCATATCACGCTCCCGACTGCGATCTTCAGTCCTTTCCTCATATCAATATGACCAATCAAACAACTTTTGGTTCTCCCGATCGTTCCCGGGTTGAGCGTCCTCAACTGTCCTTGGGGTTATGGATAATCCGTTCCAGGCGGATGCCGATCCTTGAATTGGAGGCATCGTGAAATTCCCATTATTCCTATAATGGTGGCTTGCTGATTTACGCCGTCCGGAAATCGAATGAACTACGGAGGCATGCAGCGCAACAAGGATAAGTCGTGGAACCTATCGTTCGCAGTCTGCTGGAAAACGACCTCTACAAATTCACGATGTGGCAATCGCTGCTGCATAGCCATCCCGGTGCGCAAGCCGAATATGTATTCGTGTGCCGCAACAAGCCGGCATTTCCGCTGTCCGATCTGGCAGTCGATGTCGAGCGTGAGGTCGACGCGCTGTGCAATCTGTCCTTCACTCAGGAAGAGCTCGATTATTTGCGCGGTCTGCGCTTCATTAAAAGCGATTTTGCGGACTTTCTGTCGATCTTCCGTTTCCAGCGGCGTTTTATCGAAGTGGAAGCGCAGGGGGACACGCTTTCGATCCGGGCGTGCGGACCGCAAGTGCATGTGATGGGTTTCGAGATATACGTTCTGTATATCGTCAACGAACTTTACTTTCGCCGTGTTGGAACAAGCGAGAATCTCAAGGAGGCGCGTGAACGGTTGCGTGCAAAAACAGGCGCGCTGGAAGCCTTCGGCAAATTGCCTGCGAAACGTAATCCGTTTGAATTTTTTGACTTCGGACTGAGACGCCGGTATTCGGGCGCATGGCATGAGGAGGTCGTCGCCGTCCTGAAAAATGAGACGCTGCAGTTTTTCAAAGGCACATCCAACGTTTATCTTGCGAAAAAATACAACATGGTGCCGATGGGCACCATGGCGCATGAGTATCTTCAGTCCTATCAGGCTTTCGGCGTGCGACTGCGCGACTTTCAAAAGGCGGCACTGGAAGGCTGGGTACAGGAATACCGCGGCGATCTCGGCACCGCATTAACCGATGTGGTCGGCATGGACGCTTTCCTGGTTGATTTCGATCTGTATTTTGCCAAGCTGTTTGATGGCCTGCGGCATGATTCCGGCGACCCGGTGGTATGGGGAGAAAAAGCCTTGGCGCATTACGCCAAACTCAGGATTGATGCCGCGACCAAGCGGCTTGTTTTTTCGGACGGGCTGGATTTCGCCATGGCCTTCTCGCTTTACAGGCATTTTGCCGATCGCACGATGACCGGTTTCGGCATCGGCACCAACTTGACCAACGATACAGGGATAACCCCTTTGAATATCGTAATGAAGCTGGTGAGCTGCAACGGGCAGCCGGTAGCCAAGCTGGCGGATTCGCCCGGCAAGACTCTTTGCACGGACGACACTTATCTGGCCTACCTGCGTCAGGTATTCGGCATTGCTTCCGTCCAGGCAAGAAATCACTGACCTATTGATAGCAGCAATAAGTTAAAAAATCCAATATTTATATTCGGTTTTTGTATAAGCATAGTCCGTAAATATTGTTGTGCCGAATGCAATCAATAAGTACACTCTGACGTCTGTCAAAGTTATAAGGCTTCCTGCATACTGCGCGTCCGCGTTATATCGCATAAGAAAAAGCAGCGTGCCTGGCGATATGCCTTGTGAAATTTTCACCTGTCTCGATGAAAAAGTAGAATCCGGATGAAGTTGTATTTCAAAAATATTGAAAAGCGTTTTGGCGGCTTGCAGGTCATCGAAAATTTCAGCCGCGAAATAGAATCAGGCGAGCTGGTCGCGCTGGTGGGGCCGTCGGGCTGCGGAAAATCGACTTTGCTGCACATCGCGGCCGGCTTGGAAACGCCGAGCAGCGGAAGCATGCTGGCCGACGGTCGCCCTGTCGAAGGTCCGCACCCTGAACGGACACTGATGTTTCAGGAAAATGCGCTTTATCCATGGCTGACTCTTGCGAAGAATGTCGCGCTGGCGCTCGAATTCCAGAAAGTCGGAAAAGACGAGGCGCGGCGGCAGGCGGATCTGTGGCTGGGGAAGGTCAATCTCAAAGGCTTCGAAGATTACTATCCGCATCAGGTTTCCGGTGGCATGCGGCAACGCGCTGCGCTTGCGCGCGCATTCATTGCACGCCCGAAGGCATTGTTGCTCGATGAGCCGTTCGGAGCGCTTGATGCGTTGACACGAATGACCTTGCAGGATGTGCTGCGCCAGTTGATCCGCGAAGAGCGTCCTACCGTGCTGCTGGTCACGCATGATGTGGACGAGGCGCTGTTCCTGGCAGACCGCATCCTTGTTTTCAGTGCGCGTCCCGCCACGGTAATGCAGGAATTCAATTTGACCCACCACGAAAAAACACATGACCTGTCGGAGTTTTCCGAAATGCGCCGCCAGATTTTAAGGCTGCTTGGCATCAACGCGGAGCAGGACGAATTCACCGAATCATTGGAAAGGATCGAAGTATGAAATTCTCACGACTGTTGCTGCTGGCGATGGCCAGCCTCGTCTTTGCCGGCCAGGCCGTCGCAGCCGACAAATTCAAAATCGGCTACTTGCGCGTCATGGACGACGCTCAGGCGATTGCCGCGTACGAAGGCGGACTCTACAAAAAGCACGGCCTGGATGTGGAACTGGTCGAATTCAAATCCGGCACGGATCTCATCAAAGCCATCGTCGGCGGCCAGATGGACACCGGCGTCCTGGGTTTCACCAATGCGGTGGCATGGGCATCCAAAGGCGCCGACCTGAAAGTGGTCGGCGGCGCCCAGCATGGCTATCATGCGATTGTTGCGCGTGAAGACACCGGGATCAAGGATGTGGCCGGACTCAAAGGGCATACATTGGCGTCGCAAGCGGAAGGAAGCACGGCCGATACCGTCTTGAGAGGCGTCGTGTTGAAAAATGCCGGACTGAAAGCGGACGATGTCAACGTCATGGGCGTCAGCCCGCAGGTGGCGGTGCAATCGCTGGTCGGCAAGCGCGTCGATGCCGCCTTTCTGTTTGAACCGCAGGCGCGCATTGCCCAACTGATCGCGCCGGTCAGGCAAATTTACGAGATCGGCGAAGTCTGGCCGTTTCCCTGCATGGTCGTCATCACCTCGGGCGAAACGCTCAAGAAGCGCCGCAACGATGTCTGGAAATCGCTCGACGCCCAGCGGGAAGCGATCGATCTGCTGCAAAAGCAGCCCGCCGAAGCGTCCAGGCTGATCGCCGGCTACTTCATTTCGGAGCCGACATTGAAGACGCTCAAGCACGGCAACATGCCGCGTGAAGATATCATTCGCGATGCGATCAAGAGCCAGACTTTCAGTGCCGTGCTGACCGACAAGGAACAGGCGCGCATGCAGGAAATAGCCAATATCCTGCAAGAGCAGGGCTCGCTGAAAACACGGGACGGCAAGCCGTTCGACGTCAAGACGCTCACGGACCTGTCCTGGCAGAAGGAACGCAAGCTATAAGCGGCGTCTGCAAAGTCGGCGCAGCAGCATATCGGCTGAAACGCCGCGGCATCTTTCGCGCGGCGTCTTTCGGGTTCTTTCAGGTTGATAGTGGCCGGCATCAAGCCGGCCATCTCGTTTCGAAGTAATCATGAACACTCAGATTCGCCTATCCGGCTATCGTAAAAAGCTCGCGCTTGTCATGGCGATTGTTTTCATCCTGTTGCTTTGGCAGATTTCGGCGTGGTTTCTGCCCGACTTCCTGATGCCGGGCGTGCCTGCCGTGGCCAAGCGCCTGTGGGAGGAAATACAATCCGCGAATTTCCGCGCGGCGCTATGGGGCAGCCTGACACGGCTTGGCGCCGGTTATGGGGCAGCCTTGCTGTTCGGGATCGGTTTCGGATTGATCGGGGCGGTATTGTTTTTCTTCCGTGAAGTGTTGAAGTCGACCATCATCATCCTGCAATCGATTCCTTCCATCGCATGGGTGCCGCTGTTCCTGATCCTGATGGGATTCGGCAATTTGCCGATCATTGTCGTGGTCGCATTGGCCGCATTTTTCCCGGCTGCCTTGTCGGTCATGAATGCCACGGAAAGCGTGCAGCAAGTCCATGTATCGGCAGCCCGTGTAATGGGCGCCACGCGCTGGGACATGCTCAGGCGCGTGTATTTGCCGGCAGTCATGCCTGAACTGATCACCGGTGCGCAGCTCGCCTTCGGAAATGCATGGCGGGCGCTGATTTCCGCGGAGATGCTGGTGGGTTTCGGCAAAGGGCTCGGGCGCGGGCTCGCTTATGCGGGCGAGACTGCGGATATGGTCGGCGTCATGTCTAATATTCTTGCGATCGCCATTCTGGCCCCGCTGATCGATCAGCTTATTCTCGAAAATCTGAGACACCGCCTGTTGCGCTATCAGTACGTTTAGTACGTTCTCGAAAGGGAGGGTTATCGTGCCGGTCAAACCATCGCCTCTGCTGCATATGCTGGTCGCGGTCATGCTGGGTTGCAGTTGCGCCGTCGCCCTGGCCGACAACGGCATTGAACGTATCAAACAGCGCGGCAAGTTTGTCGCCGCCATGAGCGCCGTGGCGGCGCCCTATTCAGCCGGCGCCAAATTTCGCACGTCCGAAAGCATGGATGCGGCGCTCGCCGAAGAAGTTGCCAAGCGACTGTCTGTGACTCTGACGACGGTGCCGGCGGGCTCTGCGAACCGCCTGAAGCTGCTTTCAGCCGGCAAAGCCGATATCGCCATGGCGCCCATTACCGATTCCGATCCGTCGTATCGATCGGTGGTTGTCGTGCCAACCGGCTATTCCTTTGGTCCGATGGCAATCATGCGCAGCGATACCGATATCAAGACCTGGGAGCAACTCAAGGGGCGAAAGGTTTGTGTAGCCGAAGACGGGCCGTTTGCCGGCACGATAGGGGCCAGGTACGGTGCGATCGAGCAGCGGTTCAAGGCGCCGGCGGACTCCCTGCTGGCGTTGAGAACCGGCATCTGCGACGCTGCCGTACACGACAGCACGATGCTGGAGGAACTGCTTAAACTGCCGGAATGGAAAAAGTTTTCCGCGCGGCTTCCGACAGGACCCCGCACATCGTCAGGGTTTCTTGTTTCCTCCGGCGACCCGGGTACCGCTCAATTCCTGAAACGGCTGACGGCCGAGTGGCAGAAGACCGGCTATCTGGGCCAATTGGTGACGAAGAGAGCTCGCAGCATTGCGTTCGAAGTCTATCTCGATCAGAACGTTCCCGACTGCCATTAAATGCGATAGCATCCGCCTGATTCTGATTCATTGTCTGACATCGTCAAGCCGGCGGCGAAGCGGTGCGGAGTCGTAGATGATTGTCAGCTTGGAGAATTTTCTTCCGTCGTCGGCAAGCTCGAATATATTCACTCCTTCAAATTCAATGAAACCGCCATTGGCAAGCAGCCATGCATATGAAAAGTGAAGGGCAACCGACGAAGCATCATTTACGGTCGCAAATATGTTCTTTGCGGTGGCTTTGGCCTGCTTGACATCGGAGAACAACTTTTGATGGAACGGTTCAACGCCGATTTTTCCTGACAGGGGAGCCACAACCATTGCGCCCGGAACGAACAGCGACAGCAGTCCATGCATATCGCCGTCGGTCACGGAAGAAAGGTATTGTTTGCAAAGCTTTATTGATTGCATTTTGATGTCTTCCAGATCATGTCGAAGTTATCGAGACCGGAGCCCGGTCACGACGGTATTCCCTGATTCATCCCGCCTGAATACAGACAGGCTATCCGGCATTCCGGAGCATCCTGTCAATGACGGCACGGAGCTGCTCGTACGCAGGCTCATCGCCAAGCTCCGTTCTCATCCTGGCCAGGTCGAAAAATTCATCGGCTCCCAGCAGTTTCGCGGCTTTTTCAATGCTGCGAACGGCATTTTCCTGGAACGGCCTCTCTGCGATTTTCAGGCCGATAAAGTGAATTGACCTCGTGTGCGGATTGTCCCTGGCATATTGCAGCAGTTCAAACATCCGGCTGCTATCGAAATGCATGCCGCAGACAATCAAATCAAAATTTTCCTGCAGCAGGAGTTTGGCAGTCTCGAAAGAGCTGCATAAACGGATCGGGTAATAGGCGCCTAATGCAATGCGCATCACATCATGCGCAGCCGGTCTTGCCGCGACCAGAATGCGCTTCGTTCGGACAATCTTCATTCTCTTCCCATCGGCGACTCGCGATCGCCGGTTTTTATTTTATCAGTAGGCTTTTTGATCCTGCTTTCGCATCACGCTTTCCAGGCGCGATCATTGCGGGAAATGCCGGACAATTTTCGAGCTTACTCGACAAGGAAGAATCCGTCTGTCAGGAACATTACATAGTGTCTTCAAGCACTGAAAGATTTTGGGAAGCCGGCTGGTGAAACCGATGCAAACCAGCCGCCGGCTATAGCAGGAAATTCGCATCTTCCAATCCGGAATGGGAATGCAAGGCTGTATTGATTCAGATCAGAGCCTCGGAAAAAGACAAACGTTTGTGCGCGACGATGTGCTAATTTTTCAATAACTTGTGCTGCTATCCCGGCAGGACTACCGTAACAGTCTGCTTTTTCTATTTACCGGAACAATTTTTCTCACATCCTGAAAATATTTTTGTCTCTAAACTGCATGGCCTAACCTCATTGCAAGCCGAAAGCGTTGCACTGCCGCTTATTGCGATTTCGGGCAGATTTGCTTCGGTACGCAGCACCATCGATTTTCTTTATAGGGAACGACGCCATGCCCGCCTTTACCCATTTGGGACACCAGTGCAACAATCATCTTTTATCATCGTTGCGGGACGAGGAATACCAGTCGTTGCTGCCTGATTTGCAGTTCGTCGAAACCTCTGTCAATCAAGAAGTCGGCAAGCGGTACAAGCCGATCGAATATATCTATTTCCCCTGTAACAGCGTACTTTCCGTTCTTGCACTCATGCAGGACGGTGCCGCGGTTGAAGTAGGCACGATCGGCAATGAAGGCTTTTACGGCATCGAGGCCCTTGTAGGCGGAGAGCTTGCGCTGGAGACGACCGTTTGCCAGGTAAAAGGCAATAGCCTGCGCATGTCGGTCGCCGATTTCAGAAATGCGACGGAAGGTAATACGCCGCTGCGGCGCATCACCCAACGCTATCTGCTGGCTTACCTTGGCATGGTGTCGCAGTCGGTGGCCTGCAACCGTCTTCATTCCATTGAGGAGCGGTTTTCACGCTGGGTGCTGATGACGCACGATCGGGTCGAAGGCGATGATTTCTATCTGACCCAGGAGTTCCTTGCCGACATGCTGGGAGTGCATCGCCCCAGCGTCAGTCTTGTCGCCAGCGCGTTCCAGCAGGCCGGGATCATCAAATATAACCGTGGCGAGATGACCATCGTGAACCGGGCCGGGCTGGAGAATATTTGCTGCGAATGTTACTCAGCCGTAAAGAGTCAGTACGCTCGCCTGCTCGGTTCGAAGCATAATTGATTCAAGAGGTATCGGATTCCATGCCTGCATCGCATCGGCGCCGTTGCGCTTCAAACGCAAGACCTTATTGCCGCTCGACAAACCGCCGTCGAACACGTCGAACATATTCTGCATATCTGTTCGATTCCATACAGACCAGGCCTGATTCGTCTGTCCCGAAAATTGAAGCACTTGCAAGGAGCGCATCATGAATCAGTACATCGACCAGCCACGCATGACGAAGTCCGGAGTGGTTTTTTCGATACGGATCGGCTCCCGGAGCCGGGAATGCCTGATCTCCGAAGAGGCGCTGAAAAAACTGTCCGCGCTTAAAAATGTGGACGCATCGGATGCTGACCCGATGGAGATTTTTCATGCGTTCGAGAGGACCATCGATGGTGCGGCCCGTCGGCTCATTACCGCAAACGTGCGCGGCACACCCCTGCTGATGCAGGCGGATACGTTCCCCTGATTGCTTTCAGATGAACACCGCTATCGGCACGGGAAAAGAAAATCCGCTCCAGTGAATCCGGCGGGCTTCCCTTCCTGTTTATCCGGACTTTTCCGCATCGTTCCCTCCCGTTCAAAGTATCCGGTTAAACCACAGCAGTGAAAGCAAGCCGGAAAGCAGGGCGAGCAGGGCGGCGGCGGCGGTGAAGAGTGCGGTGATTTCAGTTTCCTTCTTCTCCATCACAAGCCGGGAATTCAGCGTCTTGTAGATTTTCGTCAGATCCGTTGCAGTGCCTGCGTAGAAATATTCGCCCTTGGTGACGCTGGCGATTTCCTTGAGCGTGTCTTCGTCGAGGCGGACACGCATCGACCAGCCTTCTCCGCTCAGAATTTCACCATTGGTGGTGCCGACTCCCACAGTGTAGACGCGAACGCCGCGCTCGGCGGCCATCCTGGCGGCCTCGGTCGGATCGGGTCCGGTCGTAGCCTGGCCGTCCGTCAACAGGATGATGGCGGCAGAGGTGTAGGAACCGGGCGGCACCGGCTTGAAATCCGGCGTTTGCGCTTTTGGCTCCTGGTCGAGCGAAGAACCGCGCGATGCATCGCGCGCACCGCCCGGCCGCGGATTGGACGAGCGCAAGTCGAATTCGATATCCGGAAAAATCAATTTAAGCGCGACCAGAATGCCGCTTCCTATTGCCGTGCCGTGTTGAAGCTGGAACCGGTCGAGCGCCGCAAGAATATCTTCATGATTAAGAGTAGGAGGCTGCACTATCGACGCTGTGGAGGCAAACGACACCACGCCTATGCGGGTATTGCCCGGCTGCTCGGCAACAAAACTCTGTGCGGCGGCCTGCGCGGCGGCAATCCGGCTGGGTGCGATATCGCTGGCCCGCATGCTGCCGGAAGCATCGATGGCGAGAATGATTGTTTCATACTGGGACGGCAGCGTGATGACCGTAGCCGGGCGGGCGACTGCGATAATCATCAAGGCCAGCGCCAGCAAAAACAGCAGCGGCGGAACGTGGCGCCGCCTTTGCCGGCTGGCGCCCATGGCTTCTTTTACGATGGTCAGGCTCGCATAGCGGATTGCCAGTTTTTTCTTCCGGCGCAGCAGAAAAACATACACGGCCACTGCCGCCGGCACGGCCAGCAGCATCCACAGCATTCCCGGCCAGAGGAAAATCATGATTGCTCCAAGTGCTGCGGAAGCGTCTCGCCCGCAGCCAGCCGGCTTCGACGTTTGCGCAGATCGGTGAATCTGAGAATCGCATCCATCACATCGTCATCCGTCGCCAATTCCAGCGCGTCCACGCCTGCCTGGCCAAATGCGGTGCGTAAATCCTCTTCGCGGCGTGCCGCCGCCGCCGCGAAACGCGTGCGGAATATGCGGTCGTGGGTGTCGACGAAAAGCTGTTCGCCCGTCTCCGCATCCTGAATGACAAGCAATCCAAAATCAGGCAGTTCCATTTCCAGCTTGTCGTAGAGCCGCACCGCCACGACCTCGTGACGCTGCGCAAGCTGCGCCAGCGCCTTGGTCCACCCGGGCCGGCTGATGAAATCGGACACGACAAAAACCGTCGACCGTCTCGGAATGATCTGGAAAGCCGTGCGCAACAAGTCCTGCAGATCCGTCGCTGCCGATTCGGCGAGTTCCGGCCGCGCAAGAATCTTGTGCAGGATATGCAATACATGCCGCCGCCCGGTTCGTGCCGGGATCACGGTATCGACGCCGGCTCCGTAGAACAGTGCGCCGACCCGATTGCCGTGGCGGCTCAGCATGCGGGCCAGCACCGCAACCAGTTCCGTCGATACGGCGCGTTTCTTCACGTTCCGGGAGCCGAAATCCACCGAGGGGCTCAGATCCAGCAGAAACCACGCGGTGATATCCCGCTCTTCGTTGTACACCCGGACATAAGGCGTCTGGAGGCGGGCGGTGACGTTCCAGTCGATGTGGCGGACGTCATCGTGATACGCGTATTCGCGCAGATCGGCGAGATCCACGCCGGAGCCGCGGAACAGCGTGCGGTAATCGCCGTGCAGCAACCCGTCGAGGCGGCGTATCACCGTCCACTCGAGCCGGCGCAGGATCGCGTCAGGCGTGTTCGCCGACTTTGACATGGGTCTCGAGCGGCCTTTCGGGCGCCGGTATATGTTTCATGATTCGATGAATGATCTGATCCGGCGTCAGCGCATCGGACAGCGCTTCATATGAAAGCGAAAGCCGATGCCGCAACACGTCAGGCGCGAGATCGGTCAGATCTTCCGGCAGCACGTAAGTCCGGCCGCGCAGAAACGCGAGCGCCCGCGCTCCTTCCACCAGATGAATGGTGGCGCGCGGACTTGCGCCATAAGAAAGATACTGCGCCACGTTATCGATGCCATAGCGCTCCGGATTGCGCGTGGCGGATACCAGGCGCACCGCGTATTGCACGAGTGCGGGATCGACGTACCCGGTCCTGCATTCGCGCTGCAGCAGCGAAAGCTGCTCGGTCGTCGCGACCGCGGCTACCGCGGCCGCCGCTCCGGTCACCCGGTTGACGATGACGAACTCTTCCTCTTCGCTTGGATAGCCGACCAGCACTTTCATCATGAAGCGATCGACCTGGGCTTCCGGCAGCGGGTAGGTGCCTTCGGTCTCGATCGGGTTCTGGGTTGCCATTACCAGAAACGGTTGCGGCACCGGGTGGCTTTCGCCGGCGATGGTGACCTGGTATTCCTGCATGACCTCGAGCAGCGCGCTTTGCACCTTCGCCGGCGCGCGGTTGATTTCGTCGGCCAGAAGAAGGTTGGTGAATACCGGACCGAACGAGGTCGTGAATTCGCCGGTCTTCTGGTTGTAGATACGGGTTCCCACCAGATCCGCCGGAACCAGGTCGGGCGTGAACTGGATGCGGCGGAACGTTCCGCGGATGGTTCGCGCCAGGGTATTGACCGTCAGTGTCTTGGCAAGTCCGGGAACGCCTTCGACCAGCAGATGTCCCTGCGCCAATATCGCGACGAGCACGCGTTCGAGGAAATGATCCTGACCGACGACGATCTTTTTCACCTCGTAAAGAATGTGCTCCATCTGGAGCGAAACATCGGCACGGCCTGTTTGTCTGTCGTTCATGAGTATCTGCTCGATTATGCTGCGGGTTAGAACGGCGATTCGCCGACTGCTGTTGCGGCATTTTCAATCGGTACCGCAAAGCCGATGCCGATGAAGAGTCCCTGGTCGGTCGGGTTCAGTATCGCAGTGACGATTCCCACCACCGCGCCGTCCATGGTCACGAGGGGGCCGCCGGAGTTTCCGGGATTGGCTGCCGCATCGAACTGGATCAGATTGGTCAAAGGATGCCTGCCTTCCGGTGAAATGTATTCGCGTTTCAGACCGGAAACGACGCCGGACGATACCGACGGTCCGATGCCGAACGGAAAACCGACGGCAATGACCTTGTCGCCCGGCGCAAGGTCGCTTGTCGATCGCAACGTCGCAGGAACGAGATCGTCGGGAATGGTTTTGGCCTGAAGCACTGCCAGATCGTTTTCCGGCTGCAGCGAAACCACCGAGGCTTCGGAGACCAGTCCGTCGGAAAATTCAAC
>JAQGLW010000039.1 GCA_028292665.1 Herminiimonas sp. | reverse complement strand
CGGCTCCGGCCCTGATCTCTGAAAATTCCGGCCTCGATGACTTCGACTTTATAAACAAGCCGTATCGGATGGCCGAAATAGCAAAAACGCTGCGGAAGAGCGGCTAAAGGTTTCTGCCTGCGCCCCGTTGATCTCTACGCCGTCACACATCACCGAAGCTGCAGTGCGCCCGTGGCGGTCTATATCCCGCGTCTCGTAAACAGCATCATTGCCGCAGATACGAATGTGGCAATGATGCTGTCGCGCAATTCAAAACAAAAGACCCGAAAGCGTTCCTGAAAATCGTTCTTGTCTTGAGACCTGCCAGAACTATACTGAAAAATCGGCGTTCTGAACAAGTCATGACGGCGAGGAAATATCTGAAATATCTATGTCTGGAATGTCTACTCTTGGAGGCCTTATGAAACGTCTTTTTTTACCGTTGTTTATTGTCGCTGCGGCCCTCGGCTACGTGAGCGATGCAGCTGCGGCAATGCAATCCAGTCCGGATGACGTTATAGCATGCACAGGATCACCGCGAACCGGTGATCCAACCTGATCCACCCGGCAATGACGTAGCCGGAATGCGCAAGCAACAAGAAACATTTTTATCTTCCATATTTCTTGTTATCAATCTTGCCAGGCAAGTCCCCGCATCTCCGACCTGTTCCAGGTACGTGTTCATTGGCGCAGCTGCTCCGTCCTTGCCGAGCAACTGCGCCGTGTATCTGCTGCCCGCCATGAATTTTTGAATGACAGAAACAAGCAGGAAATATGTAAAAGCCAGAGTGGCATGGAGAAAAACTGGACACTTCACGCATATTTCGTAGAATGTAAAAATGTCTGTCTAAAGTGATGCCGTCTTTCCGATCCGAAAAGACGGCATATGCAATATGAAGATTGCACAAGTCTCGCCTCTCTTTGAGAGGGTGCCACCCAAAGCTTACGGCGGCACCGAACGCGTCATTTCCTACCTTACCGAAGAACTCGTCCGGCGAGGCCATGAGGTAACGCTGTTTGCAGCCGGGGATTCGATAACCCGTGCCCGGCTCGTATCGGCCAGCGCCGAGAGCATCCGCCAGAACGCGCGCGAGCATGAATGGCTGGTCTATCATACGATACTGCTCGATATGGTGTCCGAACTGGCGGACACCTTCGATGTGATTCATTTCCATACCGATTATCTTCATTTTCCGCTGGCAAAAAAAGTTCGCGCCGCCCATGTAACGACTTTGCACGGCAGGCTGGATCTGCCCGAACTGGTGCCGCTTTACAGGCGCTTCTGCGATCTTCCCCTGATATCCATTTCGAATAATCAACGCATTCCTTTGCCCTGGGTCAATTGGTATGAAACAGTGCATCACGGCTTGCCGCCGGATCTCTATTCGTTGCAGCCGGATCCTGGAAAATACTTTGCCTACCTTGGAAGAATCTCACCCGAAAAACGGGTTGATCGCGCAATCGATATCGCACAACAGTGCGGCTTGCCTTTGTACATCGCGGCAAAAATAGACAAGGCGGACGAGGCTTATTTCAATGAATGCATCAAGCCGCTTTTCCGCGATCCGCTGATCGAATATATCGGTGAAATAGGCGAGCCGGAGAAGCGTGAACTGCTGGAGCATGCCTATGCGTTGCTGTTTCCGATCGACTGGCCAGAACCATTCGGCCTGGTCATGATCGAATCCTTTGCGTGCGGCACGCCGGTCATCGCCTATCGGCATGGATCCATTCCGGAAATCGTGGAAGACGGTATCACAGGGTACGTAGTGACGAACCAGGAAGAAGCGGTGCGTGCTGCTGAAAGCATCGGGTCGATCGACAGAAAGCGCTGTCGGGAAGTATTCGAGCGCCGCTTCACCGTAGCGCATATGGCAGAAAACTATTTACGCATTTACGAGCGTCTGCTGAGTGAACAGCAATGCGCGCTCGATGCACCGTTTGGGCGGATCCAAAAACAGAATTCCCGACTCATCGGAGATATCAATGGTTGAAAAGATTCGACTGGGCGAGCAGTGGTATATCCTCGCAACCTCTTCGCCCGCCGACGAACGCAAACGCGTACTCAAGCACAACGATACCTTTGCATTGTTTGACCGGTTCGGCGATATTCAGCCGATCGGACTGGCTGAAGAAGGAATTTATCACGGCGACACCCGCTTTCTTTCACAGCAGGAATTGCTGATCGAAGGCGTCAGGCCCATGTTTCTCAACTCGACGGTGAAAGACGACAACGGGCTTCTCACGGCTGAATTGATGAATCCCGATCTCCATCCCGAAGGGAGAAATCACATTCCCAGCGGCACCCTGCATATTTTCCGCGGCAAGCTGCTGTCGAACAACGCATGCTATGAGCATATACGTATAGTCAACTACGGCCTTCAATCGGTTGAGGCGACGCTGTCGATGGAATTCGGCTCCGATTATGCGGATATTTTTGAAGTACGCGGATTCAAGAGACTCCGGCGAGGAAACAGCCTGCCGCCGCAGCTCGCCGCCAGGGAGCTTGTGCTCGGATACCGCGGGCTGGATCAGGCGGTACGCAAGACCCGCATCACATTCGACCCGGCTCCGTCCAAGTTATCATCCGGCCGGGCCGACTTCAAACTGAATCTGCCGCCCAAGGATGAAGCGCACATTTATGTAACGGTCGGTTGCGAGAAGGAAGGCGAAGCGGCAGCGGAAAAAACCGATTATTTTTCTGCCTTCACGCATGTCAACACCACTTTCGGCCGCCGCCTGGAGAACCGCTGCAAGATCGTGACTTCCGATACGCATTTCAATACCTGGATCGCCCGTTCCACAGCAGATCTGGTCATGCTGACCACGACTTTGCCGGAGGGGCCGTATCCCTATGCCGGCTTGCCCTGGTATTCGACGACGTTCGGACGCGACGGCATTTTGACCGCATATCAATGCTTGTGGATCGATCCCAGCCTGGCCAGGGGTGTGCTGGCTTTTCTGGCCGCCACGCAGGCCACCGGGCACGATCCTGCGCGCGACGCGGAGCCCGGCAAGATCCTGCACGAGGCGCGAAGAGGCGAGCTGGCTGCGCTCGATGAAATTCCGTTTCGATGCTATTACGGAACGGTGGATGCTTCGCCATTGTTCGTCAGCCTTGCCGGCGCCTATTACGAACGAACCGGCGACCTCGAATTCATTTCCGGCATCTGGGACAACATCCGCAATGCACTGCACTGGATCGACCGTTACGGAGACCGGGACGGCGACGGCTTTGTGGAATATGCGCGCTACAGCGACACCGGGCTTACGCATCAGGGCTGGAAAGATTCCCATGACTCGGTGTTTCACAGGGACGGACGTCTTGCCGAAGCGCCGATTGCGTTGTGCGAAGTGCAGGGATACGTCTATCAGGCAAAGCTGCAGGCCGCGCGGCTTGCGCGTCTGCTGGGCGAACCGCGGCTGGCGCAGGAACTCACGGATGCCGCGCATGTGCTCAAGACACGCTTCAACGCAAAGTTCTGGTGCGAAGAAATCGGCACCTATGCGCTCGCTCTCGACGGCGAGAAAAAACAATGCGCAGTGCCTTCATCGAACGCGGGTCATGCGTTATGGTCGGGCATCGCTACCCCGGAGCATGCGGCACAAGTCGCAAATCAGTTATTGAGCGACAATTTTTTCTGCGGCTGGGGTATCCGCACGATTCCTTGCAGCGAGGTCCGCTACAATCCGATGGCCTATCATAATGGTTCGGTATGGCCGCACGACAATGCGATCATTGCCGACGGCATGGCGCGTTATGGCTTCACCGATCAGGCGATGACCATCTTCAGCGGACTGAGCGATGCGATTCTTTACATGGACCAGCGCCGCATGCCGGAACTATTCTGCGGTTTTTCGAAGAGACCCGACGAAGGCCCCACAATGTATCCGGTCGCATGCTCGCCGCAGGCCTGGGCGGCGGCCAGCGTCTTTTACATGTTGCAGGCGTGTCTCGGACTTTCATTCGACCCGGACAAGCCGGAAATCCGTTTCAGGCATCCGCGCTTGCCGCCGTTTCTGGACAAGGTGGAGATACGCGATCTGTCGATCAACGGCGCAACGATCGATCTGCTGCTGCAGCGCTATCCGCACAATGTCGGCATCAACATCATGCGCAAGGAAGGGAAGGCGGAAGTCGTGACCATTGCGTAATTGCAGCGGCAAGCCATTAGCCATTGGGCTGAAAAGGACGGCATACCGCCCCCTTCGGTCCCGACGATCGTGGATGTGCCTGCGCGTCGTGTAGAACAGATTTATTCAGGCAGTTGTTGACCGTCTCACTAATATGATCGGTAGCTGTTTCTTTCGGAGATTGCCATGGAACTTCACATGAATTCGCATCGCTGGGAGCATCGCATGCCGGACTGGCCGGCGGCGGCAGTCTCGGGGTTTGTTGCCGGCGCGGTCTTGATGGTGCTGGAATTGCTCTGGTCAACCATGACCATGGATACCAGTCCGTGGGTCACGTCGCATATGATTGCCGCCATCGTGCTGGGACCGGACACGCTGCAATCGGCAGACTTCAGCGTTACCGTCATAGCCCTGGCGCTTGCCACGCACTATGTGCTGGGCATCGTTTTCGGAATGGTCCTGGCCGCCATCATCGCGCCGTTCCATTTCGATTCGAGCGCAGGCATGGTGCTGTTGACCGGCGCGGTATTCGGGCTGGTGATTTATCTGCTCAATTTTTACGGCATGGTGCTTTTCTTCCCGTGGTTCGCCGGCATGCGCGGCTGGGCGACGCTGGCCGCCCATCTGATCTTCGGCATGGCGGCGGCGGTCATGTACTGGAAGCTCGAACGCGAAAGACAGTAGCGCTGCGCCACGGCCACAGAGTCTTTATTCTTCAGAGATAAAGACTCTGCCGCTCCGGTCCGGCCGGCGATGCCGGTTGCATTGCACTCGACGTCCGGTTCCGGCATGATGCCTGTCAATGCGGCCTCGAAAAATAAATGCCGCGTGACTGGCTGGTCTTCAAAAACGACTCGGCGTCGGATTCGGGCAGCGGCTGACATAGCAGGTAGCCCTGTATTTCGTCGCAGCCGCACGATTCCAGAAAACGCATTTGATCGAAGGTGGTGACCCCTTCGGCGACCACTTTCAGATTCATGCTGTGCGCCATGGCGATAGTGGCGGTGACAATGGCGGAGTCGTCACTGTTCTGCACTACTTCACGAATAAAGGATTTATCGATTTTAAGCGTGTCGATAGGCAGTCGCTTCAAATAACTTAACGATGAATAGCCGGTGCCGAAATCGTCGATCGACAGCGATACGCCCAATCGTCGAATGTCCAATAATTTTTCCTGGGTATCGTCGATATTCTGCATCAAGCTGCTTTCGGTGATTTCAAGATCGAGAAAGCCCGGATCAAGGCCGGTGGCGGCCAATGCGTGGGAAATCGTCGAGCAAATAGTGTCCGACCGCAGTTGTACCGCTGAAACGTTCACCGATACGTTGACTGATAACAGGCCGGCGTCCTGCCACGCCTTGAGTTGACGGCACGCTTCCAACAACACCCATTTTCCGATCGCATCGATCACGCCGATTTCTTCCGCGAGGGGAATGAAATTTACCGGAAATATCAAACCTTTTTCAGGATGATCCCAACGCACCAGCGCTTCTATGCCTACAATCCTGTTTTTGCCGATATCGAGACGCGGCTGGTAATGCAGCACCAGTTCGCCGCGCTCCAAAGCTTGCCGCAGGCCGTTTTCACGCGCGAGCCGTCCGACGGCCCTGGTATTCATTTCAGGAGAATACGGACGGAACACGCTGGAACCGGATTCCTTTGCGTCATACATTGCAAGGTCGGCATTTTTCAGCAGAGTGGCCGTATCGTTTCCATCCTGCGGATAAATACTGGCGCCGATACTGGTCGAGACGGTGATGCTCTCGTTATCGAGAACGACCGGTTGCGCGACAAGTGCAAGCAGGTTTTGTGCAACCAGGGAAAGGTCGTCGGCTGCATTGAGGTTTTCGAGCAAGACGACGAATTCATCGCCGCCCAGACGCGCGACCGTATCGACTTCCCGCATTGCGCCTTTCAGGCGATCCGCAATCGTGCAGAGCAGGATATCTCCCTTGTTATGTCCCAGGCTGTCGTTAATGACCTTGAACCGGTTAAGGTCCATGAGCAGGATGCCGACCCGGGATTGCCGGCGGCGCGCCTGGTCGATCGCGTGTTGCATCCTGTCGTTGAGCAGGACCCGATTCGGCAAACCGGTAAGCGGATCGTGCGTGGCGAGAAAAAGGATCCGGCGCTCGTTATCCTTGCGATGACTGACGTCTTTTACGATGCCGTTCAGGCTGTGGACCGCGTTATCGACGATATCGGGAAGCATGATGATGCTGGCGTCGAATCTGGAATTATCCTTTCGGACGCAAATGAACTCGCAGGTTTGCGGCGTACCGCGCAGCGCCGCGAAAAAATGATGCCTGATCTCGTCAATATTTTCCGGCGCCACGAGTTTTTTATGCGGCATGCCGATGAGTTCTTCGTTTGAATAACCGGTAAGCGTGGAAAGCGCGGCGTTTGCGGAAATGAGGCGCCCCCCCGGATCAAACGAAAAAAAACCGTCCGGATGAAGCTTGAACAAGGATTCGAAATGCTGTTTGTTCGTCAGCAGCAGCGTCGACGCCACCAGAGAGTTCTTCCACAAACCGGCATCCGTGCCGGACTTCAATATCAACGCAGTGCCATCCTCGGCGTCAGACTCAAGCTCCCACCTGCTCAAGATAGTCAGGCGCACCCCGTTGAAAGTGGTATAGCTGATCTCGCCTTCCCAATGCCCGGTAGCCATCAACTGATCGTTGATTTCACTTAAAGCAAGCGGATACTCGGCCGAAAGCAATTCATGGCTTTTTCGCCCCAGCGATTCTTCCGCGGCGTAACCGAACATTTTTTCCGCACCGCTGTTCCAGAACAGTATCTCATGCTCGAGATTGGTAATCATGATGGCGTCGCGGGACAAGTTCAGAATCGAGATGTGCCGGGCCGGGTCTTTTGCGCTCTTCGCGTCAGGATGACGGGCTCTGATGGAGGCGTTGAAATAGAGGCGGTCGTCCAGCCGAATCGGCGTTGCCATGAATTCGATTAAAATGGCATGACGATCCTTGCACAGCAAAACGGCTTCCAGGCGCCTGTTGAATAAAGCGCCGGCGCCCGTCGCGCAGAACTCTCGCACATTCGACTCCACAACCGAGCGGTACTGAAGCGGGATAACCAGATTTACCAGCGATTTTCCGATCGCTTCCTCCCGGGTCCAGCCCAGAAGCGCTTCCGCACAGCTGCTCCATGCGATGACGATACCGTCCGCATCGCACAACAGAGTGGCGTCCATAGCGTCCTCCGCCATGCAATCCCGTGCGTGATGTGTAGGAATAGAGGAGAAAACCGCGAGCCGATTTGCCAGGGAAATGGACATCTTGTGTATACCGGAATCAATAGGTTAACTGACTCTGTTTAGATAAAATGATTCATTAATCTTTCCTTCAAAAAGATTAATGAATCATTACTTCGGATTGACTGAATTTCAGATGCCGCATTGCGCAACGCTTGACTGCGGCTTCATGCGCGTGATCGTGGACTTTCGATGAAAGACGGCTATCGGTTCGCAACCGTTCCCATATGACGAGAACCTTCGATGAAGAGTCTGCTTTTTGATTCGCATGCGCCGGGAAGGCACGGAAAATCATGGAACAAGCAATCGAGTGCCGGTCGGTTTCTTGCAACGACAAGGGCCTCATCAAACGCAGCCTGAACTTTCCGGCAGCCGGCGCGCGCATCGGCGCACGAATTGCGGGCATTGCTGCAGCTTTTCGAAAATATGCCGACGGACAACGGCATGGCGTTCGCCGCCGTTCTGCATCTTTCTCTCAAACATCAAAGTAATGCAGCAGGGTGCCGCAACATGTCATGGATATGCCTGTGGAGCAACTCATCAAGGCGACGGCGATTGAGAAAAATCCTGTCCATGTAATCCTCCCGGGCAAGCAGTTGTCCGTGAACAACTGCTTGCCCGGTCTCGCTTGACCGGCTGATCGAAGCGGTAACGGAATTACCTGGCGCGCAACGGTGACGGTTCAGCCATTGCCGCCGCTGCGGACGCAGCGCGATTATCGCGAGAAGATACGCATGGCGCCGTGTTCCTTGTGTTCCTCATTTTTTGAGGAACAGATCGTTCCATACCTTGTCCCACTTGTCGGCTTCATCCAGCACCGTCGCAGGATTGACGGTGATGAAGGGGAAATTCTTCAATTGGCTCTTGACCTTCATGCTGGCCGGGATCCGGCCCATCGATTCGAACAGCTCCTGTCCTTCCGGCGATAGTACGAAATCGGTAAACAGCAGCGCCGCATGCGGATGCGGCGCATTCTTCGCTACCGAAATTCCCTGCGGGACCGCCACCACCGGCTCGACCGGCGCCCAATCGACCGGGCCGCCCCGGCGCTTCATCGATTCTATGTTGGAGTTGTAGACGGACAGGCCCACCGGCACTTCGCCGGCGGCAATCAGTTCCGCCAGCAGCGTATGTCCTTTACGGAGATCGGGTTTCATGTCGGCCAGTTTCCGGAAGAACGCCGTCCCGTTCTCGGCGCCCATGTTCTTCACGATGGTGGCCATCCAGTCGATATCCTGCACTTCCAGGCCGATGAGGCCTTTCCACTTCGGATTGATGAACCCTTCGTAAGTTCTAGGCAGTTCTTCGCGCTTGACCTTGTTGGTGTTATAAGCGACCACCAGGAAATTCAGGCGGTCCGGCATCCACAGGCGATGCGGCGGAATGGTGGAGGGCGGCAAGTCGGCGATATAAGGACTGTAAAATTCCGACAGCAGTTTTTCGCGCGCCAGAGTCTCCTGTTCCGGACCGTTGACTTCCATCACGTCGGCGGTAAAGCGCTTGCCTGCCGCTTCGGTGAGCAGGCGCTGCCGCACCTTATCGCTGCTTGCGCGCCACAACTCGACCTTGATGCCATATTTTTTCTCGAACGCCTTGGTCAGCGGAATCGATTCGCTCTGCGCGATTGACGTATAGAAGACCACACTGCCTTCCGCGCGCGCTTTCTCGATCAGCCGCTGGCCGCGGTCCGCGCCGCGGTACATATAGACCGCTTCGTTTTTTCCTTGCGGCGGTTGCTGCGCCTGCGCCCACTGCGCGCACGCAAGCGCAGCCAGGGCGATGTGCAGCATTGCCGTGAAACGGCCGGCATGCCGGTTTGTGCTCTTCATGCTTCCTCCGGATATTCGACCGCCGCTTGCCGGATGCGGATGCATGTCCTTGCTCTTGTTCAGCGGTTCGTATGGTTGTAAAACTATTTTGCCTGCTTGACGATGATCTCATCATACAGGCGAGTCCACTTGGCGCTCTCATCGAGCACTTTCGCCGCGTCGACCAGTTTCATCGGCGTGCGGCCGAGAGGCGTCTGGATTTTCTTGCTGGTCGGGACGAAATCGCGCTGGGCAAGAACCTGCTGGCCTTCTTCACTGATCGTAAAATCGTAGTAGAGCAGTGCCGCGTAAGGATGCGCGGCGCGGCGCGCCACGCCAAGTCCGTTGGCGCGCGCGATCGCCGGGGACATGACATACCAATCCAGCGGCGCGCCCTTTTGCTTGAGCTGTTCGGCCGTGAAGTTGTAGACGGTCAGTGCAAACGGCACTTCCCCGGAGGCCACCAGATTGGTGAGCAACGTATGTCCCTTGCGCACCGAAATGCCGTTGGTGGCGACAATGTCGCGGAACAGCTTCAGGCCCTTCGCTTCGCCCAGCGTCGTGATGATGCCGGCAAACCAGTCGTCATCCGCCGATTCGATGCCCAGCTTGCCTTTCCATTTAGGGTTGAGCAGGTCTTCGTACGTCTTCGGCAAATCCTCTTTGCTGACCAGCTTGGTGTTGTAGGCATGAACAAACACGTTGAGCCGCGAACCGACCCATTCGTGATGCGCCGGCACCGCCCCGGCCAGCAAGTCCGCATGGTGCGGCGACTTCACCGCCGTCAGGATTTTTTCGCGATGCATCGATTCGAGCGCCGGCGTGCCGGCTTCCAGCACGTCGGCATCGAACCGGCCGCCCTGGGCTTCCGTCACCACACGCTGCAACACCTTGTCGGCCCCGGCGCGCCATATCTTGACCTTGACGCCATACTTTTTTTCGAAGGCGCTGTTGATGGCGGCCATGTCTTCCAGCGTCGCCGATGTGTAGAGCGTCAATTCACCTTCGCGCTTGGCGCCGGCGATGAGACGCTGCAAGCGATCGGCGCCTTCATACTGCGCAATTGCGGCAACGGCCGCGGGGTCGGCCGCCGACGCCGGGACGTTTATCAAGCTGAATAAAAAAGCAAAAGCGAGCAGATATTGGCGCATGGTTCAGGTCTCCTGTTTTTTAATTTTACAGCCGCGCGTCTTGGGCGCGCGGCAGGCAAGGTCCGGCTTCTTGTATGGCGAGCGGCTATTTGGAACCGCCGGCCGTCACTTGCATTTCGGGCGCCGAATGCAATGGCGCGGAGCGCGGCAGCACCGAAGAGAATGCGCGTACCCGCTGCGAAGCCGCATCGAGTCCGGGCGGCGCCATGCCGGCCTGCACCGCCTTCGCCGCCTTCAGCAGACGCTGGCGCGTCATGATGATGCCGTTATCGGTGCCCACCAGATTCTCCCTGCAGCGGTCTTCGATCGGTCCCATGCTTTCCTGTACTGCCGAATCCTGTTCGCCGAAACCCAGCACGCCGCAATAACTGCGGCCTTCCTTTTGCGCGGTGCGGTCCATCAGATAGTCATTGTACAGATTCGCCAGCGGCCGGAATGTGCCGGGCACTGTCAGGCAGTGAATCCCGCGTCCGCCTTGCATCGCTTCCAGTTCGACATCGTTGAAAGGCCGGTCGGGATGATAATCGAAGCTGAAAGTCAACGCATGCTCATCGTCGATCGGCACCCAGGCGTGGCCGCCGTACGGATTGCCCTTGTAAGGAGGGAACAGGCTGATGCACGGCATCAGCCACTGCGTCACGCGCCAGTAGTAATTCTCTTCGCCCTGGTTGCGGCGGGTCGCGATGTAGAGGCCGCCGGGCGACTCGAGCGGCACGAACGCCGGATGCGGATCCGCCTTGATGTAGGCGATGCTGGCCGGATCGCGCTTGAGCAGCGGATCGCTGCTGGCCGACATGCTGTGCAGGAAGATCGAGTGGAACGAATCGATGCCGCCTTCCATCAACTGCAGATAGTTGCAATCCTGCTCCCGTTTCGAAACATAGCGCTGGTTTTCCGGCACGGTGGCAAACTCGAATTCCGGCAGCGGCGGCTGCAGCTCCGGCGGACCCATATAGGTCCACAGCATGCCGCCGCGATCGATCAGCGGATAGGATTTCAGCTTGATTTTTTCGCAGTAGCCGCTTTCCGCCGGCTCCGACGGCACCTCGACGCACTGGCCGGTGATGTCGTATTTCCAGCCGTGGTACGGGCAGCGCAGGCCGCTTTCCTCATTGCGGCCGAACCACAGCGACACGCCGCGGTGCGCGCAGAATTCATCGATCAGGCCGAGCCTTCCTTCGCTGTCGCGAAATGCGATCATCCGTTCGGACAGCAGCTTGACCCGCACCGGCGGGCAGTCCGGCTCAGGCAGTTCCGTCGACAGCAGCGCCGGTATCCAGTAGCGGCGGAACAGGTCTCCCATCGGGGTGCCCGGACCGGTTTGCGTCAACAACATGTTCTGTTCAGCGTTCATTATGACTATTCCTTTATTTGTTCAACGAATTGGGTTGCCATTAACGGCCGTTAGCGGTGTCATCGAACAATTTGTCCCACTTGTCGTAGCTATCGAGTATTTTTACCGGATCGCTGAAGATGATCGGCTGAAAGCGCGCCAATATGGCTTCATCGCGGCGATTCGTGCTGATTGAATTGTCGGCGACGATTTTCTGTCCGTCGCTCAGCGCGAAATCGTAGAACAGCGTCGCTGCATACGGATGCGGCGACCGGCGCATGATCGCGATCGCGTCGGTAGAGGCGATGGTGGGCGACAGCGAGATGTAATCGATCGGGGCGCTCTTGGCGCGCAACGGTTCGATCACATGTTTGTACAGATTCAATGCGAGCGGTACTTCGCCGGCGCTTACCATGTTTGCCAGCAGCGTGCTGCCGCTACGCAGCGACATTCCGTTTACGGCGACCACTTCGCGGAAAAAGCGCAAGCCCTTTTCTTCACCCATTGCCTGCACCAGCGTATAGAACCATTCATGTTTGGATTCGACGGCGAGCCGGCCTTTCCAGCGCGGGTTCAGCAAATCCTGATAAGTGCGCGGCAATTCGTCGCGTTTTATCTTCTGGGTGTTATACGCCTGCACGTACACATAGACCCGCATGCCGGTCCACTCCCTGTGCGCCGGCAGCGCCGCCGGTATCAGATCCTTTTGCATCGGCGAATGCACCGGCTGCAACAGCTTTTCGCGGTACAGCGCTTCCATCTCCGGCGCCGTGCTCAGTACGAAATCCACTTCACTGTGCCCGGCATGCGCTTCGGAAATCACGCGCTGCAGCACTTTATCGGTACCGGCGCGCCAGACTTTGACCTTGATGCCGTATTTTTTTTCGAACGCACTGACCAGGCGCGAAATATCTTTTTCCGCCATCGAGGTGTACACCGACAATACGCCTTCGCGGTGCGCGCCGTCGAGCAGGCGCTGCATGCGGTCGGCGCCTTCATACATCGGAACCTGCGCATGAATCGGAGCGGCCAGCAGGAACATACAAGCCGGCAGCCAGCATTTCAACTTCAACAGACGTTTCATCATCATTGGTTCTTCCCGGTAAAAAAACTTGCGTCATTCATTCTAGAACTCATTGCTTGCGCTACGCAATATCGGCTGTTCACGGGTCATGCGGAGATTGACCTGCAAACGGCGGACGATTTCACACGGCGATAGTCTGGCCGCCGTCGATGACGAGGCCGTGTCCGGTGATAAATGAGGATTCCTCGGAAGCGAGAAAAAGCACGGCGTAGGCGACTTCTTCCGGATTCCCCATGCGGCGCATGGCCTTGGTGCTGCCGGCGGCTCTGGCGCGCATTTTTTCCTGCGACGGTCCGTTGCCCGACAGCAGGGGCTTGGGCGGGAATCCCCTGATGCGCGGCGTGTCGATGGAGCCGGGACAAACGCAGTTGGCCCGAATCCCGTATGGTCCATAGTCGAGCGCGATCGAACGGGTCAGATTCATGATGGCGGCCTTGGTGGCGCAGTAAGCCGGATATTCCGCGGATGCCATGAAGGCGTAGGTGGAAGAATTGCTGACGATATTGCCGCTGCCTTTTTTCATGAAATGCGGGAGGACCGCACGCACGACGCGGAACATCGCGTTGAGATTGAGGTCGATCACGAAATTCCACTCGTCGTCGGTAAACTCGTGAATCTTCTTTCGCACTGCGCCGCCTGCATTGTTGAAGAGTATGTCGAGATCGCCGAAGCGGTCCAGGGCGGCGGCAACCATCCGATCGCAGTCATCCTGTTTCGTGACGTCGATGTGCACATAAAGCGCTTCTCCGCCTTCGTGCCGGATCAGTTCGTCCACGCGGGGATCGATTTTTTCCTGAATATCGCAGCACAGAACCTTCGCGCCCTCACGCGCGAAGAGGCGCGCAGTAGCGCGGCCGATCCCGCTGTTGGCGCCGGTTACGACGGCTACTTTGCCTTTCAGCCGGCCCAGGCCCGGCCTTAAGCGTGGATGTTCGTCTGCCTGTTCGGTTGCCATGCTCGTCCCTGAAATGGATTTATTGTTCAAATCGATATTTGCCCGGCAATTACACGCTTTGCCAAAAAATAATAACGGGTGGGCGATTACACGCGAGGCGCATTGTCTGGTTGCCGGCGCCGTGCGCATCCGTACGGCTTCCGACGGATTTTCTCTGTCGAGAGAGAGTAACGTGACTGTCCGCTCCGGAGAAGAGAAATTTTAGAGAATCAGACATGAATTATTTTTGATCCTTGGATGTACAATCTACAGTCGAGAAATCCTTTCAAGGTCGCACAGGCTCATCTGCAGACAACGAAAATTCATTCGCGCGGGTGAATCATGAGCGCATGGCCGGGCCGGTTTTCGAAATGAATCCGCGATAAACGGACAGGACGCCGTCTCGGTCAAGAGATTCCGATGCCCTGTTCCGCTTGAACCGGGCCGTATTGCCTGAACCGTTTTTCGCCTGGAGTTCGATCGAATGCCATCACTGCCGACACTCAACTATTTACGAAGCTTTCAAATCATAGGCAAGCACCTTAATCTGGTTCGCGCCGCGAACGATGTGAATCTGACTGCCTCGGCTCTCAGCCACCAGTTGAATGTTCTTGAAAATCAGCTGGGCGTAAAACTTTTTACGCGCACGGGGCGGGGTTTATCCTTCACGCAAGCGGGAAAGGATCTGCATGTCGAAGTGGATGCCTGCCTCACGCGCCTGGCCGCCGCGCTGCGGAGCGTGAGCCCCGGCGAGAAAGAAAACATCCTGGTCGTCAGCTCCATGGCGACATTCGCAATGCGCTGGCTATTGCCTCGTTTTTCGAGTTTCGAGAAAGAGTATGCGAGCATTGAAATTCGCGTTTCGGCCTCACCCGTCGACTTCGAACGCGACAACATCGATTGCGCGATTTCTTTTGGAAACAAGCATCAAGCCGGGCTGGTGTCCGAGCTCTTAAGAGAAGTGAGTTTGATCGTCGTCTGCGCGCCTTCCGCGATAACCGAAGCCAAACCTTTGGCTGAACCAAAGGACCTGTCCCATCATCATCTGTTGCGCACGACGGCGGGATTTGACGGGCAAAAGCTCGATGAATGGGACGTCTGGTTCGCTTCGGCGCAAGCGTCTCATCCCCGGAAGTTGAGGGAATTACTGCTGGAAAATCGGAACCTCGTCATCCAGGCGGCCAAATCGGGTCTCGGGATAGCAGTCGTCGATCCGCTGATGGTTCAGGACGAATTGGCATCTGGCAGCCTGATTCAGCCGCTGCAGCATGTGGCGAAGTCGAGCGGCGCATATTATCTGACCTATCCGGCGGCTTCCAAACCATCCGAAAAAGTAATCGCTTTCCGGGACTGGCTCGTCAGGGAAATGGGCAAGGAAGAAAAATTCTGATGCGGGTCTCAACGCGCATCCGGTTTTGCCGACTGAAGGCCGTTGCTGAAAAGTAAGCGTTCGGATCGAGAAGGCGGCGGCGGAGATCGAAAGGGCGGGGCAATCGAAACGCCATTCAATAGCGCGCTGCCGGTCAAGCCCTTGATTCAACAAACTCGCTGAACGATGAGAGCGGCAAGGGTTTCTGATAAAAATATCCCTGATAATCGTGACAGTCGTTGTCAGCCAAAAAGTCCCGCTGCCCTTCCGTTTCCACCCCTTCCGCAATAACGGACAAGCCAAGGCTTCGCCCAAGCGCGACAATCGCCTTCGCAATAACGGCATCGCTTTCATCGGTCAACACGTCCCTGACAAACGACTGATCAATTTTCAGTTGATCAAGCGGCAGCTTCTTCAGATATCCAAGCGAGGAATAACCTGTTCCGAAATCATCCAGTGAGAAGTTGATTCCTTTGGCCTTGAGGGCAAGCATTTTCGACACGGCGTCTTCGATATCCTTGATCAACAAGCTCTCGGTGATCTCGATTTTCAGATTATTCGGATCCGCGCCAGTCGACTCCAGCACCTTGACGACCTGCTCGACGAAGTTTGCATGGTGAAAGTGTCTCGTGCTGATATTTACCGACAAGGTCAAATTCATCGTAGAGGGGCGCCTTGACCATTCCACAAGCTGCCTGCATCCCTGCTCCAGGGTCCAGCGGCCTATCTCCATGATCAGGCTCAGCTCTTCAGAGATAGGTATAAATTCCCTTGGCAATATCACTCCTCTGGCCGGATGGTTCCAGCGGATAAGTGCTTCTACGCCGATAATCCGCTCCTCTTTATCTACTTGCGGCTGGTAGTAAAGCTCGAACGCCTGATCTGCCACGGCTTGTCGAATTTCCGCCTCGAGCAGCACCCTCCTGTTTACCTCGCGTTGCAATTGCGGACTATAAAACCGCATGGTGTTGCGCCCTTCATTTTTCGCCTGATACATGGCCATATCCGCACGCTTCAACAGCTCTCCCGAATCGATGTTTTCGCCATGTATGAGCGCAACGCCAATGCTTGAGGTGATACGGTACGTCAGTCCTTGAAGAACGAACGGCGCATTCATTTCCTGGATGATTTTTTCGGCTACATGGTTGGCATGGCTGGCAGCGTCGACTACGGTTGCCCCCAATTCTTCCAGAAGGACCACAAATTCGTCTCCTCCGAATCGGGCAACGGTGTCGCAGTGACGAACGCAGGTTTGCAAACGGCGGCCTACATGCTGCAGCAGCTCGTCCCCTTTGGCGTGACCATGGGAGTCGTTAAGCGCCTTGAAGTTATCCAGGTCAATAAAGAGAACGGCTCCGTTATTGTCGCCGCGCTGACGGATCGCCAGGACGTGCTCAATGCGATTCAACAGGAAACCGCGGTTGGGCAGTCGGGTTAACTGGTCGAAGAAAGCGAGACGTTCTATCTGCGCTTCGTCCTGCTTTCTGCGGGTTATCTCTTGCGTGGTGCCGGCCAGGAACGGCTTTCCGTTTTTGTCGAGAAACAACTCGCCGATAATCTGAAAGTGACCGACTTTTGCATCGGGTTTGACTATGCGGCATTCCACGGCCACAACGCCCTTGCCCTGCACCGCTTGTTGATAAGCTTCCATTACCCGTCCTTTGTCCTCCGCATGGACAAGCTCCAAAAAAGACGCCAGACGTCCGTCAAATCCGGTTTTGGCGATTCCGAAGAGACGGTAGAGCTCATCAGAAAGCTGCAGGTGATCTTCATTTATCCAATGCTCCCAACTGCCTATGGAAGCAATTCGCTGAGCCTGCTGCAAATGCTGGGCAAGCTCGCGAAGTTCTTCCCGTTGGTGCTGCAGCTCCAGATGCACCATAACCTGATTGGCGAATGTTTTGATGTCCTCCTTCTGCTCAGAACTCAAAACGCGAGGTACCCTATCCATGAAGGCCAGCGTTCCCAGCCTTTGCCCCTTGGGAGAAATCAACGGAGATCCGGCATAAAACCGTACATGAGGCGGTCCCGTCACCACTTTCATCTTCGAGAATCGCGGGTCCATGGCGGCATCGGGGATAATCACCAGGCTGTCGTCTTTGATCGTGTGGGAACATATATAGACGCCGGGTTCCACGCCTTCCATTCCTACTGCATACGGCGCAATCTGAATATCGTCTTCCGTTACGGTTATTGCAGCCATGGGCATATCCACGATGCGGGCCGCCAGGCGCAAGAGGCGCTCGAAATCCAGCCTGGGAACCGGATCGACCGCTTCAACCATGAGGGCAAGGTCGGAGGCGCCCGAATTATCCGGTTGAACGGTGGATGTCGATTTCATTTTTTTCTCTAAAGAAAATCAACCTCTTGGTGCGGTTTGCTGCGGATATGTAATGGAAGCGCAGTAGTTGTTACTCGATAATTCTTTGCAAGACGAGCCGGAAAGGCAACGGCGCGAGAATTTGAGCCGATAAATCAACAGCTTCAGGCAATGCAATATATGACTGCTGCCAATGCGCTTATCAAGAGCGGTTTATACCCAAAACTATTTTTGGATATCGGACACGGTCCTGTTTCCATCAATCACTTTGATTGCGATTGATATCGAGGCAGGCGCATCAAGCCTTGCAGATCAACTCGTTTGGACCAGATGCCGACGTTTGGCTTGTCCGGGAACTGAAGGATTGCCGCGGCGATGCCGACGGGAAGTCGTGCGGCGCGATATCGGAGTGCGATATTTGCGGCAAGCATGGCGACGCCTGAGCCAATCGGAAGAGCGCACATCTCCGTGCAACGACGTTGGCGATGGCATGGCGCTCCATAAGCCGGCTGACAAGCCTGCGGAGCGATGGATTTCATTCCGGGGTTTCGCCGCCAGGCAAATCTTGTCGAAGATGTCCGCCTTCGCTATCCCACTTGGAGACTGCGTCTTTGTCAGCATCATGTCCGGGTGGCCGATAAATGGCGGTCTTTTTCACGGCCTCGTCGACTTCTTGAGGCGTGATCAGCACTGTCGTTTTGCACATGGCGGCTCCGGCACCATTTACCCTGAGGGCGAGTGCCGCAGCAGTGGCATTGTCCGGAAGATCGCCAATGATGAAAACGTCCTGGTCGCCGAAGGCAAAATAAAAGGCTTCGACTGTACCGCCCATCGACTTGAATAATTCCTCGACAGCGGCGCGTCGCTTGGTGCCGCCCTCTTTGAGCAGACCGTTTATGCCTTCTCCGACATAGTTGGCTTCAATGAGATATTTTGCCATTTGAATCTCCTTCCGGGTTTGGCGTACAAGTACGGAGCAGTCACTCTGATCGGCAGTGACAGGAACGTGGGATGCAGTCCCGCAACAATGAGCAGCAGTTGCTGAAATCTGCATTTGCCTGATCATGATGTCACGCATCGGCCGCTTCATATCGGATATCACGGCCTCCTTGCTTTGCCTGGCTGAAAAGTCCGATTCTGGATTGGCGCTCTATTTGTTATATGCCTATCCATAGACCGGATAAAGGCGGAACTGCAGAAGGCTTGATAAATACATACCCCTGATGTGGTGATGCAATAATTGCGCCGATTGCACAAATGAATACTTTGTTCCGGAGCCGAAGCGCCTGGTCGAAGCCGTACGCGGACGTTCGGAAGAGCGAACGGAAAAAGCCCCGCAGCGGTGTGCGGCAGTGCCGTCAAAGCCCTTGGCAACAGCCAAGTGAACAGCCTTGGTCAAGCGCCTGTCCCGGCCGGTTGGACCGCGTAACTTATGCGGGTTCTGAACAGCCCTTGCTTTCACGCCGTGCGATAAATTTCTCTTCTCAACCAGGCAAGTGCCGAGTCAATCGCTGTTATCGGCCAGTCTAGCCTTTCTCGCAATCGGTTCGCCCGTATCTTTCGTCGTGCAAATAAAAGAGGGAACCATGACGGTCACCGCAGGCCTAACCGGCCGGCAGACACGCCTGGCTGCGTTGCAAACTTTGTATTGCAGCGATCATCTCTATAAAGGATTCGACAATGAAGATAATGTTCACCGCCATCGCTCTTCTTGCAGGACTGACCATGGAAGGTACAGCGCAAGCGGACGTCGGTGTAACAGGGGAGGCAGGCACGACAGGCGCCGGTATTCATATCGATGTTCCGGTACGGCCGAATCTGAATGTGCGTTTTGGAACGGGTTATATTGCCCATTCATCCAGCGAGAGCACGTCCGGCATGAATTACGACCTGAAGCACAAACTAAGTACAGTGGACGCATTGCTGGATTGGTATCCCTTTAACGATAGAGCGTTTCGCCTGAGCGCCGGCGTGGTCTACAACAATCACAAGGCTGACGTGCTCGCACGAACAAATTCGGCCGGTAACTACACCATTCAGGGCAACACATACAGCGCAACGAGCGCAGGAGAAATCAACGGAAAAATCGGCTATCGAAAGATTGCGCCATATGCCGGCATCGGTTGGGGCGGCGCAACGGGCAAAAACAAGGGATGGTCTTTCACCGCAGATGTCGGCGTACTGCTGCAGGGTTCTCCGCACACATCGCTTACCAGTACGGGCTGCACTTCACCTACTGCGATGTGCAGTCAATTGGTTTCCGACCTTGAAAAGGAAAGCTCGGCGCTGACTAGTGAAGCGGGTAGATATAAAGCGTACCCGGTGTTGCGGGTTGGAGTCAGGTACCAGTTTTAAAAACACAGCCGCGATACCGCTGCGGCACCGGCATTTTGCCCGACGCTCCAGTAGTCCGTCACGCTCCGATTTACGGGTTGTGCCGGTTGCTCGAAGCCGATTGCGGCGTTGCCGATCGACTCGCCAGACCGCTTCGCTACCCGCCAATGGAAGCCTGACGAACTACCAGGCCAAATCGCCGCAAGGCGCGGACCGTCTAAACTACTATGCCCTGGGGGTTGGCAATCAAGTCGCCGAATTCGGCAAGCGTATATACGCTGTCGAGCGTGTCCCCGTCCGCCATTTCAAATCGAACGTCCAAATCGCCGTCAGGTCTTTTTTGCAGGACGAATATTCTGGTCACTACAATCAATTCATAATGATCGCGATACGGTTTTTTGTAATACATTCGGCTTCCTCCGAATAAATGAAAAGAGACATGGATGAAGAATTTTTTACCATCGCTGATGTGAAAGCCGGATGGATTTCTGTTGCTCGGCGCCAGCCGGCTGCCGCTTGCCTTATCGCCTGAAAAACGTCGTCAGGGCGATGGCCAGCAACCACACGGCCAGCAGACCGTAGACCACATAGGCCGCAGCCTCTTCCCACGATTGCCTTTCGGTATCCTTTCGCAGCAACACCATGAAGAGCAAGTAGCCGAAGATGGGAATTGCTGCGACCCATAACATCGCTGTCCAGTCCATTTCATCACCTCAATTAGAGCCGCGGAAGTGCAGCATGTGGCGTGCAAGCATATTCCGAGCCCCGGATCGGACGGCATCGTGAATCATGTCCATTACCGGGAAGAAATACGCAACGCTGCATTTCTGCAAGATTAAAGCCGGGTGAAAACGCGTCGAGCGGCAGCTTGAGGGCGCTTGCGCAGTTCGGCGCGACGGGCGCAAAATGGGCCACACCATTTCAATTTCCATCTCTATGGGGATTGATTGCGCGATATCGGATGTGCGGCGCAACGCCGGCATCGGCCGGAGCGAGGTCCTTCGCTTTGCCCGCCGCATCGTTTTCGCATTCTGCATGATTACAAGGCCACTGGAGATGCCGGGAAAATGAGAAATGGCTAGTCTGCGCAAGCGAGGGCCGCATCGCGGCGACGGTGCGGCAAAAAGCGAGGGGCCGATACTTCCCGGTCAAGTCGTGCTGGTGCTGCAAGGCGGAGGCGCGCTGGGCGCTTACCATGCCGGCGTCTATCAGGCGCTGCATGAAGCGGGCATCGAGCCCGCTTGGGTAATCGGCACTTCGATCGGCGCAATCAACGGCGCGCTGATTGCAGGCAATCCGCCCGAGAATCGCCTTGATCGTCTGCGCACTTTCTGGAAAAGCGTCGAGCAGAAGACCAGTACCAGCGTGCCTGATTTTTTTCCGGTTCTTCGTAGCGCGATGGTGAATCTGATGACGATGGCAGGCGGCATCCCGACGTTCTTTGCGCCGAATCCGATGGCCTTGCTTGGACAGCACGCGTCGGTCGGCATCGAGCATGCGGCTTATTACACAACAGCGCCGCTGCGCGAGACGCTCGCCAAACTGGTGGACTTCGATTACATCAACCACCGGCACATGCGGATTTCCCTTGGCGCGGTCAAAGTATCCGACGGCGAGATGACCTACTTCGACAGCCGCGAAGAAGCCATCAGGATGGAGCATGTGATGGCGTCGGGTGCATTGCCTCCGGCATTTCCGGCAATCCGGATCGGCGACGATTTCTACTGGGACGGCGGGATCTACTCGAACACGCCGGTCGAAGCGGTGCTTGACGATAAGCCGCGCCGCGATTCCCTGATTTTTACCGTGGACGTCTGGAACCCCGAAGGTGCGCAACCCGAAACGCTGTGGCAGGTAGCCGGCAGGGAAAAGGACATCCAGTACGCGAGCCGGGTCAGGAGCCATATCGCACGCCAGAAGCAGATCCATCATCTGCGGCACATCATTTCCGAACTGGCCAAGGCCATGCCGGAGAAGAAGCGCAATTCTCCGGAGATCCGGGAGCTCGCGTCCTGGGGTTGCCGAACGACGATACACGTTGCCCGGCTCGTCGCCGCAGGCATCGCCGGCGAAGACCAGATGAAGGACATTGACTTCACGCCGGCGGGCATTCGCGCCCGATGGCACGCGGGCTACGCAGACACGAGGCGCATGCTCGATCTATCGCCATGGAACCGGCCGGCGGACCCGATCGAAGGCGTCATCATTCATGATCTTTCAGCCGATGCTGCAACGCCGTTGGCAGCGGGCGTGGACGGCTTTGAGGGAAAGACGAAATAGCAAACCGTTCCTCACCGGTGTTCAAGCAACGAACATTCGTCCGCGCAGACAGGCCTGCTCGGTTGCTCTGCCGGTACCGCAGCGGCCACTTGGTGTACCCTAGCGCATGAACAGTGAAAACGAAATCCAGCTCAGCGGCCCATTCAGCGTGTTCGATTCATCAGGCCGGACCTGGGAAATCAAGGCTATTCGCATCTTCGACGAAAGCTATGGAATTATTGACGTCTATGCAGACCTGGCCTTGTCAATGGAAGACGAGCCTCTTTATGAGGACGCGCTGGTGATCGGGCAACTTCTTTCAAGACTCCGTTTCCTCGGCTATACCGGGCCGGACTTCGGCCATGGCGACCTCGGTCTGCAAGACGATAAACTGATCGTGCTCGAAGCTCCGGAACAATTCGGTTCATTTGCCGCAGGCAAGGGCTGGAAGAACCTTGCCGAAGAGTATCCCGACGACGAAGAGCAAGATCCTTCGTCCAGCGCCGCTGCCGATTCCGTCTCGCGCACATTGTTTTCCGCGTTGATGCGAAGGTTGCAGGCGAAGTGATTGCCGTGGCGCAAAACACCTCGAACCTGAATTGCCGGACATCCGGCAATTAACCGGTTTCCTTGCGATTCAATATCCGGGACCGGCCGAGGTTGTGTAAAAAGGCTTCGAAAAGCGCGCGCTTCCCATGCCGGTACGGCGTATGAAAACACTGAAACCGCAGCATCAAGGATAAAGCCATGAAAATAAGTCCATTGGCCGGCAAGCCGACCCCGCCGGCGATGCTGGTGAATGTGCCCAGACTCGTCACGGCCTACTACTCCGATGTACCCGATCCTTCGGTGCCAGGGCAGCGAGTGGCATTCGGCACCTCGGGCCATCGCGGCTCCTCATTCGAGACCAGCTTCAACGAATGGCATGTGCTTGCCATCAGCCAGGCCATTTGCGAGTACCGCGCCAGGCAGGGCATCAATGGCCCATTGTTTCTCGGCATCGACACGCACGCGCTGTCGATACCCGCTTGCGCCAGCGCGCTCGAAGTGCTGGCAGCCAACGGCGTGGACGTCATGCTTGCGGAGCGCGACGAATACACACCGACGCCCGCAATCTCGCTCGCCATACTCACGCATAACCGCGGACGCACCGCAGGCTTTGCCGACGGCATCGTCATCACTCCTTCGCACAACCCGCCGGACGACGGCGGATTCAAGTACAACCCGCCCAACGGCGGGCCGGCGGATACCGGTGTGACCGGCTGGATCGAGGCAACAGCCAACGAGTTTTTGAAAAGCGGCCTCAAGGGCGTCAAGAGAATGCCTTTCGAGAAGGCGTTGCGCGCTGCCACGACGCACCGGTACGACTATCTCAATGCTTACGTGGGCGAACTCGACCAGATAATCGACATGGCGGCGATTCGCGGCGAAAACATCCGTCTTGGCGTGGACCCGCTCGGCGGCGCCGGAGTTCATTACTGGGGAGTGATCGGCGAGCGCTACGATCTGAACCTGACCGTGGTCAGCGACGAAGTCGATCCGACTTTCCGCTTCATGACGCTCGATTGGGACGGCCGCATTCGGATGGACCCGTCATCGCCTTATACGATGCAGCGCCTGATCGGCCTGAAGAATCGCTACGACATTGCCTTTGCGTGCGACACCGACCACGACCGGCACGGCATCGTCACCCATAGCGCAGGCTTGCTGCCGCCCAATCATTATCTTGCCGTAGCCATCGACTATCTTTTCCAGCACCGCTCGAAATGGTCCAGGGATGCAGGCGTGGGAAAGACCGTCGTCAGCAGCCAGATGATCGATCGCGTGTGTGCGAGACTGGGCCGGAAACTCCATGAAGTGCCGGTTGGCTTCAAGTGGTTCGCCGATGGTTTGTGCGACGGCTCGCTCGGTTTCTGCGGCGAAGAGAGTGCAGGCGCATCCTTTCTGCGGCTTGACGGCTCGGTCTGGACCACGGACAAGGACGGCCTCGTGCCGGCGTTGCTCGCGGCCGAGATGACGGCGCGCATCGGACGCGATCCGGGCGAGATCTATCGCAGGCTTGCACGCGAGCTCGGCGATCCGGTCGCGGACCGGGTCGAGGCGCCCGCCACGCCGGCGCAGAAAAAAATGCTATCGGAACTCTCGCCGCAGCAAGTGCAATGCACGGACCTTGCCGGCGAAAAAATTCAGAGCGTCCTCACCAAAGCGCCCGGCAACGATGCCTCGATCGGCGGATTGAAGGTCATTGCCGAAGGCGGCTGGTTCGCGGCACGCCCGTCCGGCACAGAAGATATCTACAAAATTTACGCGGAAAGTTTTCACGGGGAAGATCATTTGCGCCGCATCGTGAAAGAGGCTCAAGCGATCGTTGACGCCGCGCTTGCGGCGGGGAAAGACGGCCGGCAGCCATAATCCGGAGAAAGCGCATCAGAAAGTCTTTGGTTCTTATCGGCTCTTGTCAAAGCCCGGCTGCTAAAACAAATCCAGCTGCCCGCTTGAATTCCCCGCCTTGCCCACGCCTGCCGGGACTATCAAGGGCCGGCGAAAACGCGACGCATCCAGCGTCTTGAAGCCGCCCATGCGGGCGCCTATGCCAAGACGTTCGGCGGCTTTTTCAAAACGCTGCCGGATCAGATCGGCCCATATGCCTTCACCGCGCATACGCGTGCCGAAACCGGCGTCGTACTCTTTGCCGCCCCGCATGTCGCGCATCCGGTTCATCACGCGTTGTGCCCGGTCCGGAAAATGCGCCTGCAGCCATTGCTGAAACAGCGGACTTACTTCCCACGGCAGGCGCAGCACGATATAGCCGGCGCTGACGGCTCCGGCTTCCGCTACCGCGGCCAGTATGCGTTCGAGATCCGGCTCGGTGACGAAAGGAATCACCGGCGCGATACTGACACCGACCGGAATTCCGGCATCGGTCAACGTACGGATCGTACGCAAGCGGCGCGCCGGCGCTGCCGCGCGCGGTTCCAGCGTGCGCGCCACCGCCGGGTCGAGCGTCGTGATGGTCACCGCGGCGATTGCCTGCCGCTTGGCCGCCATCGCCGCCAGCAAATCGATGTCGCGCTCGATCAGCGAGGATTTGGTAATCAGCGCCACCGGATGTTCGCATTCGTGCAGCACTTCCAGTACTCGCCGCGTCAGGCGCAGTTCGCGTTCGCACGGTTGATAGGCATCGGTATTCACGCCGAGCGCAATCGGCTCGGGAACATAGGACGCTTTCGCAAGTTCCTGCCTGAGCAGTTCCGGCGCATTGACCTTGGCAAAAATCCTGCTCTCGAAATCGAGCCCCGGCGACAAGCCAAGATAACTGTGCGAAGGACGCGCGAAGCAATAAATGCATCCGTGCTCGCAGCCGCGATAGGGATTGAGCGAGACGCCGAACGGGATATCGGGAGATGCATTGCGGCTCAAAATGCTTTTGGCCCGCTCGTCGATGACCTGCGTTTTCCAGGCGGGCGCCTGATCGGCGTCCGTTTCGCCGTCCGCATGCGTCCAGCCGTCGTCGAAATTTTCGCGCGCATGCACTTCGTAACGGCCCTGCAAATTGGACACAGCCCCGCGCCCTTTTTGCGCTTTCGGCGCTTGCTGCGGCAGCAGCGGTTGATTCTCCGCATCCCGATCATGGTCCGGCATGGCTCACTCGCATATACTGTATATATAAACAGTATATTAAGGCGGCGACGCTTGAAGATCAAGCATCGCGGAGTCGATCGTCAGGTGCCCGTCTTTTTGCCGGCTGCGCCCATCGGCACCGTTGCGGCTGCCAAGGGAACGGTTCGATCGCCGGCAGTCCGGCCCATTCCGTCGAACCACAAATACAGCACCGGCGTGATAAACAGGGTAATGAGCTGCGAGAACAGCAATCCGCCGACGATCGCCACGCCCAGCGGCTGGC
>JAQGLW010000030.1 GCA_028292665.1 Herminiimonas sp. | reverse complement strand
GCTTCCCGCCTCCTCCAGAACCCGCCGCGATCTTCAACTTCCTTCGCACCTTCAGGCCCCTGTCCGACGGGAGCCGAACTATAGCAAGCCCATGCCCGCATTGGCAAGCGCTTTGACTAAACAATTTACGAAATTTATTTTGCCGGTGTAATTTCGATCGGCGAGGCGGGCTGGCTGACTTCTATACGCTTCATCGCTTCCAGTTTTTCGTTGAGCGCGTCGAAACGATGTTGCGCCTCTTTCAATAGCTGCGTTTGCCGATCGCCAAAGGCGGTGGCGCGCCGCAGTTCCGAATTGGCCGTCATCATCCACTCGGCCAACGGTTGCAACGCAACGGCATCGGGGCCATTCATCAACAACACGCTCCTGAGCAAAACCCGGACGCGCGTCAATTTTGCGGTGTCGCCGAGCAATTCAAGCACGATGGCTTTGCGCACTTCGGTTTCGGCGCCGGCCGGCGCACTATTGAGCGCGAGCAGTTCCTTGCCGAGATCGGCCTGCGACATACCCTTCAAATTACGATGATAGACCAGCATCTCTTCGACCAGATTCCTGGCGGACGAAGCGACAACCGGCGCTGCGGGCGCGTCGACCGGCGGCGCTTGCGTCGCGCATGCCGCCAACAGCAGCACCAATAGCGGGGAAAAGGATTTAATGTTCATCTGGCAGCGTAATACGGAAATGCGCGCCTTCTTCGCTACGCAGTAATTCAATGTTGCCGTGCTGAGCCTCTATGTATTCGCGCGCGATCGCCAGACTGCTCTGCGCGCCCGATCGATCCTGCGACACCGCCTCCTGCGTCGCATGGAAAGGATCGAAAATATACGGCGCATCTTCCGGCGCCACTCCCGGCCCCTGATCGATGCAATCGAGCCGCAAGCCGCGCGGCTCCATCTGCGTCAGAATAAAACGCACCACGCCGCCCGGAGGACTAAAGCGCACGGCGTTCGACAATAAGCTGCTTAGTACACATTCCATTTTGGTCAAATCCAGATTATGCGTTTTCACTGCGCCGTCGATCTCCACCCGGATATCTTTCGCCAGGCTCTGATCCCGATAATCGTCAATCACCTTATTCAGCAATCCCCGCAGATCGACCGGCAAGCGATTGACTTGCTGCGCGTCCAGCACCGCCTCGTGATAGCCAAGCACATCGGAAATCCGCTGCTTCAGCGCAAGATGTTTCAGCTCCGCCGAACCGCGGGCCGCGGCATCGAGCTCCGGCGCGCTATCGAGGGAAGGAGCGCGCAACCGCCGCGACACATTATGAACAAACCGGATTTTTTCCGCTTCCGCCTTGGCCAAACGCTGGCGCAGCCAGTCAAGCTGCTGGCCCAGCCGGCGCAAATCGGACGGGCCGCGAATGGTCACAGGCATATCGAAACGCCCGCCGCCCAGACGATTGATCACCGTTTCAAGCTGCGCCAACGGCATCGACAGCCACAAGCCGAATACGCACGCCAGCAATACCGCCAGCACGATCGCCCCGATGACCTGCCATCCCAGCATCGCCCGTTGCTGCTCCAACTCTTCCAGCATCACGTCGTTGCGTGTACCGATTTTCGCTTCGCCCTCGGCATCCATTTGCTTATTGAGCGCCGGCAATTGCGTCAATATCCGTTGTATATCCGCGGCCGCGTTGCCGCGCCGGGAGGCTGGCTGCTGCAATATTTGCCACAGCGCCGCCTGATTTTCATTCCACGAAGCTACGATTTCCACCGCGGCCTCGCCGGTCATCGCCGAGGCCGCGGCGCTCAATGCCTGCTGCGCCTGATCGGCCGCTTCGTGATATCGCTCCTTGAAAATGGGATCGTCCAACACCAAAAACTGGCGCGCGGCGCGTTCCATTGCCACGGTCCGCTCGTTAAGGCGCTGCAAATGCTCGGTCATATTGACCGCCTGGCGGGACGCCAAACGGCTGTGCGCCGCCAAACTCTCCAAGGTAAACAGGGCCCGCACCGAGGTCGCCACCAACAGACCGGAGATAAGCAAAAACGCGACCAGCAACAATTGCCGAAACGAGCAGCGGGACAATATGTTGACGCGATTCAAATTAGACATGCGTAAATCTCATTGAGCTTTCTTATAAAAGCCTGCAACGGCCGTTCCACGAACAGCCTCTGCCGCAAAGTTATCGGTTCGCAACTTACCCCCCTGCATGACTGAAATCCGCTGCGGATAACACATGAGAAATGATATCTAAGATCGTTACTGCATTTGAGATTCTGTTTTTCGCACAGTTGGAGGATACATGCCATCAGATGAACACGCCAGTACCGCGGCGCGATTCTATTTATTGAATGGCAATATTGTACATGTCGTAAAAGCTTCGAAGGATAGACGCTCGCAAAGAAGCACCGTTCCGGCGCACCGGGCCCGCTTTTTCGCTACACTTGCGGGCATGCGAACCGCTCCTCAAATCATTCAGCGCGGCGTGGAACCGTACGTCGCCAGCTTCGACGCCATGCGCGCGTTTACCGATACCCGCGGCCCCGACACGCCCGATCAGCTCTGGCTGGTCGAGCACCCTCGCGTCTATACGCTCGGCCTGGCCGCCGACCGCGCCCACATCCTCGACGCGCATGCGATCCCGATCGTGCAAAGCGACCGCGGCGGCGAAGTGACTTATCACGGGCCCGGCCAAGTCGTCATCTATCTTTTAATGGATCTGCGTCGCAGACATGGCGGCGCCCGCCTGTTTCCACGCGAATTCGTGCAGAAAATCGAGCAAGCGGTGATCGATACGCTGGCGGCGTATAATCTCGACGGTGTTCGCAAAACGGGCGCTCCCGGCATTTACATCGCCGGCGGTGCGCGGCAGGGGGCCAAGATTGCCGCACTGGGTCTGAAAATACGCGGCAGCGGCTGCACTTACCATGGCGTATCGCTGAACGTCGCGATGGATTTGCAACCGTTCAACTGGATCAATCCATGCGGTTACGCGGGGTTGGCCACGGTCGACATGAAAACCCTGGGCGTCGATGCCGCCGTCAGTGACGTACAAACCCTGCTCGCGCACAAATTGATAGATTCCTTTGCATGAAACTGCCCGCGCAACCCGCAGGCCAACATCATAAACAGCCATGACTACCGACACCTCCGCCCCGACTTCCGCCACCCCCGCAGCAGCCGCATCCCGCAATCCGACCGATAAGCAAAAGGGCGCCGGCAAAACCGCGTGGATACCGATCAAGGTCATGCCGGCGGAAAAACTGCCAAAGCCGGACTGGATCAGGGTCAAGGCCGCGCTGCCGTCGAGCCGCTTCAATGAAATCAAGGATATTCTACGCGCCAATAATTTGGTGACGGTCTGCGAAGAAGCGTCCTGCCCCAACATCGGCGAATGTTTCGGCAAAGGCACGGCGACCTTCATGATCATGGGCGACAAATGCACCCGTCGCTGCCCGTTTTGCGACGTCGGCCACGGCCGCCCCGATCCGCTCGACGTTAATGAGCCGGAAAATCTGGCGAAAACGATTGCCACGCTCAAACTGAACTACGTTGTCATCACCAGCGTCGACCGCGACGATCTGCGCGACGGCGGGGCCGGCCATTTCGTCGCCTGCATCGAGCGTGTGCGCGCACTGTCGCCGAACACCCGCATCGAAATCCTGACGCCCGATTTCCGCGGCCGCATGGACCGCGCGCTGGAAATTCTGAAAGCGGCGCCGCCCGATGTGATGAATCACAACCTGGAAACCGTGCCGCGCCTGTACAAGGAAGCGCGCCCCGGTTCCGATTACGCCTATTCGTTAAGCTTGCTCAAACGCTTCAAGGAATCGCATCCGAACACACCGACCAAATCCGGCATCATGGTCGGCCTGGGCGAAACCGATGAAGAAATCCTGCAGGTCATGCGCGACCTGCGCGCCCATGACGTCGACATGCTGACCATCGGCCAGTACCTGATGCCGAGCGGCGATCATCTACCGGTGCGCCGCTACGTGCATCCGGACACCTTCAAGATGTTCGAGGAAGAAGCCTATAAGATGGGCTTTGCGCATGCTGCGGTGGGGGCGATGGTGCGTAGTTCGTATCATGCCGATCAGCAGGCGCATGGGGTGACGGGCGCTACTGTGAACAATCAGTAGTTGGCGAGACAATCCATAAGTTATTAAGATTAAATCAATAGTTACGAGACAATCCTTGAAGGATAAATCATTAAAAACAATGATTTATCCTTTATTTTTGCTCTTCTGAAGCGCGACATTGAAATATATTTGTCATTTTCAGCTGGGAGCTGAACTGCGGATGACAGAAGAAAATGCATTGACGATCGCCGCGTTGCCCAGTGACGGGCATGGCTGGCGCATTGACTGGTTCGGGGAAATCGCCTTTCCGAACCGCATGATTCGACGCAAGCAACCATCCGTTCTACTTCATCTGTCGCGTGTGATCGATGATCGTTATCGCGAAGACCCCTCCGTGCTTCTCAATCCAGAATCAACATTCGTCACCAAGCAACGCAAGATATGGGTTTCCATAGGAGCCTTACCTTTGCTTCGTATTGGCGATATCTGGCGTAATGGTCAATTGGAGACTGCACCTGATTATGAACTTGAGGGCTTTCCCGATGTGGCGATCAATCCACAGACCGTTAGCTTGATAAAGGCGGGCCTCAGCTTGGAGGGGAGTGGCTTCTTGTTGCCTCGAGGAGAGCATCCCTGGCATATGCAGAACACGCAATCTTATTGCTTGATGGTCGCCTTACCTAGTGAACGTAGATTGATCGTCCCTTGCCTTGAACTGATTCGTTTTTATTTCGGATCTTCAAGCAACTTGCTAACCAAGTTATTTCTACCGCCGCTCAGCCGAGAAGTTTTGTATAGCACAAAGCCCATTTCAGAAAAATCAATGGCCAGCTGTCATTAGCGTTAGCAGAAGGGATTTCCGGTGCGTCAGCAGCTGACATCGGCCGGATGCATTTGAATTCCGCCGCTTGGCGGTCTGCTGTAAATGTTGGGACGTCGCTTCTTAAAGCGTCAGTCTCCAATCAAGAAATATATCCCCAGGCCCATTTCCCATTTGAAGGCGTCTCAACGCTGACAGCATCGGGAAAGTGGTTGTCATTTTCTGGTAAGCCGCATGCAACGTTCCTCGTTTACAGCCTTCGCTCGTGTTCGCATCCATTCCCATTTCGTTCTCTGCGCTACGAGGTGAAAGCTCGGTGTATCGCGCCTGCAAAAATGACTTCGCAAAATGAAACACGGGTGCCACAGCTAGTTAAATCTCCGCGGCGTACTTCGGATCCACAACTTGTGGAACAAGACGCATCTGAAAAATTCACCCGGCAGGCACGTCTAGTATGGGCCGCACAGCGATTTACGGACCTGACAAAAAAGACAATATGGAAAAACCGCGTCCTGTCAGTAGCTCCCTCCGGAGCAGTAATTATTCCGGGAGCAGCAAGCGACACGAACTCTGCCGTCGGCGAGACTGGATCAGATCGGCGCGTACGTTCCGTTGATTTGCAAATCAGAACGGAAAATGAGTCCGAATTTCCCATCCCCGAGTTTCTTAAAGAGATCGTTGATGAGCTGAAAGACTTAAAGGACTGTAAAGTCGAGCTCTTGACTGCGAGTGCCGAAGATGGATGGACGATCCCTCTCTTGGTATCAACCGACGAAGAAGGTGAAATCAATCCGGGCCTGTTTGTTGAGATCGGGGGAAATCAATTACGCGAAAGAAGGATTGCCTCGTTTTCTATCACCAATAACAAAACGTATTTTATTGTTGTTGCAATCGAATCAGATCCGGCCTACTCGAAGATCTATCCAATGCATAGTGAAAGTGAATCTAGCTTGCAAGATACTTTGCGACGAGCAGCGGCAGATTTCATTTCCAAGGATCGTGATACTCATTGCCGTTACGCAAGATAAGTAAAGGATGCTTCTCGATTGGGTGCCGGTGGGTGATTAATGCCTATGCTAGCTTAGACTTATTTTCGCAAACGCTTACCGAGCTCTGCGTTGGATGGTTGGCAACTCCACGGGCAGGGATTCTTGCTCAATGGCTGAACGGTGGAATTCGACCGACTTGGCTTCAGCGTCCCAATTGTGGCGAATGCAAATGGCAGTGATCGAAGCGACCTCAGCATCAGATAAGCTTTTTCGACTGGCTGCTGGAAGCACGTCCATCAAATGCAGAAGTAAGCGGCGTTCGCACTGATCGCAGTCTTCTGCCAATTTGTTGGCAATGCGAAAGCCTCCAGCGTCTATATCACCCCAATGTAAGACACTAGATCCCTCAGTAAGGCTAGAAAGTGCCATGCGATATACACGTCGCCAGGCGGGGCTGGGCATTCCGCCTGTATAAATCACAAGAACTGGCCCGTCATCGGAAGGAATTCGCAGTAGCTCAGCAATCTCATGAAAAGTCGTAAGATTCTCCACTGTCAGTAGCGTTATCGGCTCCTGAGGAAAATTCAGGCCAACGATAGAGGGAGGATGGAAGCCCAAGTAAGGCGCAGAAATGCTCACAAAATCGTCTTCGAGTTTGACAACCATACGACTCCAATTTCCTCGACTTGCAACCATGAGCAAAGTTGGCGGGTATTTTACAAGCCCCATCTCTTGGAAGAACTCCTCGGGATCGCGTGGTAGCCCATTGGTCTTTCCTTGGGTCAAAACGTCAATGAGCGGCGCAATGGCTGCTATTCGTTTGCTATCATAAAACAGCGCAGTGCTTAGCCGTCTTATTGGCATATCAGTACGCTTATCCTTGCTTGGGTCGCGACAAATATCGACCACCTTAATGGCGTCTAGCCAGTCTTGGATTGCCTTTTTATCTGGTCTCGTAGACCGAATCGAAGAGCCACCACTCCATGCATCCAAAACATCCGACAAGACCGGATGGTTTTGCAAGTGCGGTACGAACGCTGCTGCAGCTGTGCCAATCGCATCCCATCTTGGTGTTACTCCTAGCACCTTGGCAAGAGAATCTCCATTCACCAGCCGGATAAGCTGAATTCGTTCAAAACTGCCAGCTCGAGAGTCCCAGTGAATACTGATTGCGCCATCTCTCTCTGCCAGCCTCAGCGATGCGTTGCAGGAGGTCTTCTCCGCGTGAGTAGTTATGTTCAAATAGTCTGGGAAAGACGCTGGACTAAAGCGTATCTGGATCGCTCTCGCGCTACCGGATAAGTCTTCGTTGGCATTTTGCTTTCCTATTGCGCCTTCGGCCGAGCGCAATAGTTTTTCAAGTGCCTTCTTGGCGATCAGGTCCATATTCAGATCATTAAAATTTGTTGCATTTTCTGTTCGACCAACTCTGGATGCATTTCGGGGATGTCGCTTTGCAGTAGCGTCTTTGCAGACTCTTTAATCTGAACATGGGAGAAATACGCGTTGGCGCCATTGTCTGGCCGGAAGACGTCGTAGTAGCTATCCAAGACAGGGATTAGCTTACCGACGTCAGTATCAGGTCCAGCCAGGACAAGTTGCAAACCAAGTGACTTGAGGAATTCGGCTGTCACAAAGGAATTCTGTGCGTCCATACCGTAAAACGCCTCGTCGAGGAGCATTAGGCCGACGCCCTTATGCGGCGCACCAGGCTTGATTCGATATGCCGACGCTAATGCTGCTCCTGCGATTACATAAAACGGGACTCGGTGTTCGCCATTTGATGCGACTCCCATCCGCTTACTCAATTTGTCGACGACTAGACCATTGACAATAATCTTCAGGTCAAAATTGAACAAAAGGCGGTAATCCTCCATAGGGTTATTCCCCTTGTCTTCACCGCTCTCACAAGCTTCAAGCAATGCGACAAGTTTTCCCTGAGTGCTGTCGCTACCACTCGCATCAAGAAATGACGGTTGACCAGCATCCGCATCACTCAGGATCATGTCATAGAGATCTCGATGCGTCGGTGAAATTTCATACGAGAACTTGTATCGTTCGCCACCTGTAAATTCGGGACATTTATCAAGAATACGGTTGAGATCGCCAACTTCCTGCTGAACTCTATGAATGGCTTCGCGCATTTTAAATTTTACGTCGGCCTTAAACGCCTGTTCAGCAGCAGATCTGGCTTGTGCAGCATCGCCTTCATATTCTGCCAACGTGGAGTTCACTAAACGTTGCGTATGAATCGATACCCATGTAGCGGCTAGACGCCAATCAGAGCGTTCCTCTATGAGGGCTATCGCCTGCTCGTTGATGTAAGCGATGAAGTCGGCCCGAACCTGAGGTTCGTCAGCGTTGATCCGCCGGTCAGCTTGAGTTGCCTTCGATGACAGGTGGTCCATGGCCGCCGCAATACCATGCTGTTCGTCCTTAGATTGGCACTCGTTGTACAGGATGGATGCTGCGTCAGCGTCATAGTCCTGATCTGTCTGGGCAGTCTGGCATTTTGCGGTGAGTTCAGAAAATTGATTTTGAGCTGCTTCGAGCTCGATCTTCTTGATTCGGCTTGCTTCGACGCTGGTTGCAAGTTTTCCAATAAGGTCCAGCACAGCTTGGTCTACGGACTGTCTCGTCTCAGTTGCTGTTTTAAGTTGTTCGGCGAGAGACTTTGCCTTTTCTGACGAAGAGGTTTCACCAGCAGCCGCCATTGCCAAAAATGCGGTATTCATCGCGCTAAGCGCGATTTCATATTCTTCAGCAGAGTGGGTCGTGATTGCGCCTTGCAATTCGTCAAGAGCCGCTTTGGTGCGATTCCGAAGAATCTTTGCTTCACTCCATGCGCGGTCTGCCGCACGAACTTCGTTTTCCAGAACGATTCGCTCCTCACTAGAGATTTGCACGCCGAGAGACCAGTCATCTGGCTTGATAGGACGCAATCTTGTGGTACCGCCACTTGCACTCAGCATGCCGTCCCGGGTCATCGAGCGCGGGTATTTTTCCAGCTCCTGTTCGGTATGGACTTGGCGAAGTGAGCCAAGCATGCGTCTCAGAAAAGCTAGAGCAACAGGATGATCGCCCGCAACCAGCGTCGCAACCGAGCTGGATTCATAGTTGCGATGCAGATCTTCCTGGAGATGTCGCGGCTGTACGACTATTACGCCATAAAGTGGTCGAAGCGACGCGCGCAGTAGACGCACCGCGTCTTGTTCTCGTCCGGGATCAACGACCAATGCATGGCGGTTGCGAGCCAGAAAAGATTCAATCGCCCCCTGCCACCTTACATCTGTGATTCTGACTAAGCTGGCAACAGTTGTGCAATCGATACCCGCGGAACGGAAGATCGACATCGCTTCGCTCACACCGTCATCAAAGTCAAGGCGCATACCCTTGGCGCTAGCTTTAAGACGCTCACTGGCTGATTCGAAGGCACGCCTTGCCTCTTCGGCTGCGACGCGGGCAGTGTCATCATACTTAGATATGACCGGCTTAAATTTTGCAAGCGAGCCAGCGGCTTTCGTAATTAGGTCCAAGTTTGCTACAGGGCCTTTTGCGGCATATTGGTCAAGCAGTTCAGCAAATTCTTGGAAAGTCGGCGACTCTGTATGCTTGTGAAGTTCCAGTTCCGTCGCAACTAAAGTCAGCGCTGTTCTGAGCTTGTTTTCCATCTTGAGCAGCGAGCGTCTACTATTCTCTGCTGCTTGCAGATTCAAACTTTGAATCTGTCCGGCTTGAAGCGACTTAAGGATTTCAGGGTCCGATGCCTGTTGCCTGATCAAATCTTCTACAATGCCCTTTCTTAGTTCGGCATCATTTTTAAGCACCGTGAGCCGCTCCTGGCCAATGCGAATTTCCTCTCCGAGTTTGTCAAGCGACGCAACAAGGTTCGAGACATTCGCATCTGCGGCCTCTGTCTGAAGCCACAATCGGACTGCGGCTGCGACAGCACGTTGTTGATGATAATGTCGAACCGTTTCAAATCTCTTGCCAATGTCTTGTAGCCTAACGATCTGGTCCTTAATTTCTTCGATTTTCCGCGCGAGCAAACGCATCGTCTTGATGTGCGAAAGTGTGCCTTGTTTGTCAATGGGTGTGGATTCCACCAGATATTTACGCAGGAATACTCCAACACTAGCCACCTGCTTGAGGTTGATGCTGTGCTTAAGCGCGCGCAGGAACTGATTCCTGTCCATATGACGCTCTGGATCCTGAATACTGTGTAGCAATTCGGACAGGTAAGATTCAGGCTTTGTGGTAATCGTGGGCGTGAGTCCTACGGCCTTGGCCTTGCCCCTGATAAGGGCTTCGAACTGCGACCAGTCCATCGGAGCACGACCCTCTGCACCTCGGCTTTCCAGGTGGTCGTCTTGCTGCAATTCGACTCCCGGAAGTACGTATAGTCCCAAAACATGATGATCTTTATCTGTTGACGTGGAATGAATGCAGACGCCGGCACTGACGGTGTCGATAGGGCGTTCGCCCTTGAAAACGAGCGTGATATAAGAAAGGGCCTCCTCGCGCTTACGCGTAATGAAGGCTTGCTTCTGATCCTCGCCATCGCCGGATCGCATCGCACCAAGGGCATAGTCCCGCAGCAATCGGGTGTCCTTCTGAACCGACTGGGCATTGAAGTGCATTTGCTGCTTATTGGCACCGACAAGTGCAATTTGAATTGCGTCAATCAAGGTTGTTTTACCGGCACCGTTCGCGCCGATGATACCCGTCCCATCTTGATCGAAAGCGAAGGTTTCGACGTCCCAAAAGGAAAATTGTATGACATGGAGTTTGCTTAGCTTCTTCATTGATGAGCCTAGTCTAGGGATTTAGAGGGGTCATTTTCTTTAGGTTCAATACCTACCAGACTGGCCTTCAGGCTGGCCCCAAAGCGGTCGATAGCCTGTTCGCTGAAGATGTCGGCAATTGCTGGCAGGATCGATATCGCAAACGGTTGCGGGTCTCCATCACTGACTCCTTCTATATCTTCCATCGCCAAACCTCTTGATCTTGCGACTTTAAGCATGGTCCTTAAATCGCCTCCTCCTTTGCCGAAGTCTTGCTTGGTCAATTCCTTAAAAACGGTTTCAAACTCTTCGATGCTTACGGTTGCCTCATAGTGTTCATTGAGGTCTCCTACGCTGCCACGCATGTGGTAGAGCTTTCTCAATGTGAGCAGAAACCTCGTTTCCTGGATATCCATGGCCGCAAGTTTCGTCACATCCTGTCGCACTAAGCAATAATCCTGCTCATCCTTGAATACCAAAGTCAGCCCCATCAAGTCCGCTGCTTCCTTGAATTCTTTACGATATGTGCTGACGATCCGATAGGAGACCGCTTGCCGACGAAAGCGGGCATATAAGCACTGCCCCACAACTAATTGATATAAGGCCTGTTTGAAGTCGTCGACAGCATAGGTTCCATCAGAAGAGTCTGCGAGTTCGCTCCAATTACGTGGCATTGTCTTCTCTCCGAGATACTTTGAAGTTGGGCGTAACAAATAACTCGTTATCCGCGTTACCTTGACTGTTTTGGCTAAGTTTTGCATCAAATCCAAGCCGTTGCATCAGTGGATTTCTACCGCGTGGCGATGGGCGGTGTGATTGGGCAGCAATACGCATTAAGGCCAGATACGAGACGGCATCGCGCACTTCTTTGATCGGAATTTCGTTTGCGTTCAAAGTTTGCCCAGGCTTCAGAATTGATTCCACAAATCGCTTTGCCGCTGCGGGGGACATGTCGCGACTAGCGATCATCGCTCGTCTAAGTTCGTGCATGGCCCTTTGTTGCAAAGTAAGTTCATGCTTGACCATGGTCAAGCGCTTTGGCTTGACCGGAGCCGGACGAGGTAACTGTAGACGGGCCTCGGAGACAACTTGAGGGGCTGACAACAAGCGCCCTTCAATTTCAAGTCCAGCCTTTTCTGCCCTTCCGATAGCGTTCATCGAATCTTCGATAATATATTCGAGTCGGTCGGATGCCTTAAGGCGATAATTAATAAAAGCAAGTGCGCGCTGCGTTGCGGCCTCCATGACTCGATCCATGCGCTCAAGGAAGGCCTCAACATCTAGCAAGCGACGAAAACGATCCACGTCACGGTCGAGCGCGATCTCAGCGTCAGCCGGGCTCAGGCTCGAAGCTTCAGCGTATCCCATCAAAATCTTGGCCCGTTGAGCCTCGTTAGAGGTGACCTCTGTGACTAGATGAATGATCTCAAACCTCAACGACAACGGGTGATTCTCGGTACGTAATTGCTTGAAATCCCGCACATACAGCTCACCAATATGCTCTGTAAAAAATCGTTTGATGAAACCAGGAGTCGTACTTTCTTGAATTAGATCTTTCATCAGGTCTCGAACACGAAGTGTTGTCGCATTCAAGGAATTTATCATTCTCGAGCACACTTGCGCGGCTGTCGCAAATCCTGCTGCTTGACCTTGTGGATCTTTCTGGACATTCTGAAGCTGACTGTAGACCAACTGAATGCTGCCCCCAACATGCTGCGGACCTTCAGTGGCGAATTGTTGTAATGTCTCAAAAAAACGCATAACCGTTGGACGCATACTAACGAAGGGTCTCATGCCGATCTTCTCTTTTATGAGCCAACCAGTCTCCGCAAGACGGGTGACTAGCTCGGCAGCTTTTACGGTAATCGGCGTAGCGTTTGTATCTTCGCCGTCATCCCAGTCATGGTCGAGCAGGAACCGTTCGACTTCCTTCGTCACTTGATCGAGCAAATATCCATCTGGAAACGGCGGCACCGAGTCGGGACCGAAGAACCGCTCCGATAGCCTAATAAGAAGCTCCCAAGTGCGTCTATTGTTGCGGCCAGTCAGCGGACTGAATATGCCGGCAGGTATCCGATCAAATAAGTTCATTGGATTTATCTTAAAGTATAAATTATCCTAGAGTATAAATTATCATACAGTATAATTAATTCAAGTAAACAATCTAAATCAAATCTAATGAATACTGGAACAACGGAAGAGGTAGCATCCTCGCGCCTTATAGACCTCGAACGGTTAATCCTTTGGGAAGGCGAGCTTTCGAACGAACGGATCCGACAGCTTCTTGGAGTAAAACCGGTCTATGCCAGTCGTCTGTTGTCCGGCCTGATGAAGTTGCTAGCCGGACGTGCTGAGCGCGCATCCGCCCATGCTCCCCTTAAGATAAATTATGTTGCCGCAGAAGACCAAGTGCGGGCCTCTCCAGATGAGTATCTACATATACTTAATTGGCTGCCAAGCGAATCACTCAACGCCGATGGCGGTATTGTTGATGCGCGACGCGATCTTTCTCTGATTTCTCCTGCAATATTTTCTGAGATCTTTCAGGCAATCAAACGCCAACAAGGTCTGCGTATCAATTACAAGTCAATGACTAATCCGCTCGGTACAGATCGTCTTGTGTTTCCTCACGCGTTAGTGAGGGCACCACGGCGCTGGCACATGAGGGCATGGTGTACTGAGCGGTCAGACTTTCTCGATTTCACTCTGGGACGAGTCGGTGCCGTGACACTAGACACCACCTTCAGTCCTGGAACCGGTAAAAACCGAGACCAAGACTTTGGATGGACAAAAGTCATCGATTTGTTAATCGGTCCGCACCCTACATTAAGCGAAGATCAAAAAAAAATGATTGCAGGAGAATTTTTTCCAGGTGCCGCATCTTTGAGACTCAAGGCAAGAGAATGTCTTGCCCCTTACATTGTTCAAGATTTCCGCCTCGCGACAGACTTTAGAAAGCAGGTACCACCCGAGTATCAGCTAGCACTACTCAACGGAAGTGAACTGAACCTACGATTTGCTTAGGTATCATGGGTGAAATTGGTCTCGCCAATTTTCGAAATTTCCGACGATTTCGCTATACCATTTTGGCCGGTCTGTGAAATCTTTCAAAAGTACGTTATATCGAACAGCACGTGCGCGCCAAGCCGCTGTTAATCTCAATTCAATATCTACTAGCAACCAAGCTGTTAATTGTGCCAAGTGATGGCGTTCTTCGATTGGTCGCATCGCGAAAGAAATATGGCCAGCAGTCAGGGGAATGTCCTGAAAGCCAACCTGAGCCAAAACGAACTCCCGAAGATGAACGTGCTTATATTTTGCAGTCATGATCCGACAAAGCTGATGCATGACTGCATATCGCCCCAAATTCCATTCGCTGCACGGCAAATTATATGTGCCCAACATACGACTCGCTCTGTACAGTAGCGTGGATGCTTGGAAGTCATAGGAAATTGGCTCTACCTTTGGCGCGTCCCGCAAATCGAATCCACACGCATAACAGTACGAAATCAACCCGGTCTCTAATGTCTCTAGGCGAACCATATCAATTCGGTGTACCGCGACCGCTACGCCGCATCTCGAGCAGCGATCTAGCAGCATCGTTCCATGCCGCGAGCAAACCGTATTGAAGGCAACTCGCCAACCCTTTCTGAAATACGGTATTTCGTCCTCAGCCAAACATTCAGGACAAAATTGAAGTGGTAATCCCCCATTTTTAACAAAAGTTAAAAGTAGAGGCTAAGCCGCAAGGGCCAATTTCTGCTTCGGGGTGATGCCGCCGAGCGCCATGTTCGGGCGTTCGTGATTGTAGGTCCAGAGCCATTTCGTCGCAAATTCCTGAACCTCGCCGACGGATTCGAACAGGTAATGGGCGAGCCAGTCATAGCGAACGGTCCTGTTGTAGCGCTCGATGTAAGCATTTTGTTGCGGCTGTCCTGGCTGTATAAAACTGATCTGGATGCCGCGTTTTTCTGCCCAGGCGGCCAGTGTCGAACTGACGTATTCGGGCCCGTTGTCGCATCGAATTGTCATCGGCTTTCCCCGCCATTCGATAATTTGATCAAGAGACCGAACGACACGCGCTGCCGGCAGGGAGAAATCGACGTCAATGCCTAACCCTTCCCGATTAAAGTCATCGATCACGTTGAGCAGGCGGATGCTGCGCCCGTCCGACAGCTGATCGTGCATGAAATCCATGGACCACACATCGTTGATTGACGTTGGCACCGACAACGGTTCGGGCTTTTCTCTGGTAAGCCGCTTTCTGGGTTTGATTCGCAAATTCAGCTCCAGCTCTCGATATATCCGATAGACGCGCTTGTGGTTCCAGCCAAATCCTTTAACGTTGCGCAGGTACAGAAAGCAAAGGCCAAAGCCCCAGTTTCGCTGGTTAGCAGTCAGCCGGATCAACCAGTCCGCGACACGCTCGTTATCCTCCGATAGCTTTGCCTTGTAGCGATAGCAGGTCTGGCTGATCGCGAAAGCCGCGCATGCACTGCTTACGCTGATACCATGCGCCTCGACTGCCGCTTGTGCCATCTCACGCCGGTGAGATGGCTTCACCACTTTTTTTGCATGGCCTCCGAAATGAGCTCCGCCTTTAGTTTCTCTTCG